>JBEKQH010000115.1:0-5998 GCA_049519915.1 Opitutaceae bacterium | reverse complement strand
ATCTCCTTTTCCAACGCCGTCAGCACCCGGTCGCGTTCCATCGCCGCAAAGACGCGCTTGACGATGGCCGGCAGCAAGTCGAGCAGCCCCGTGTCTTTCATCACGTAGTCCAGCGCGCCTTGCTTCATCACGCCCACGGCCACCTTCTCATCGCCTTGCCCGGTGACCACGACAAAAGGCACGGTGATATTCTCCCGTCTGAGCTGTTGGATCAGGTCCGGGCCGGCGCTATCTTTCAGCTTAAGATCGAGCAGCATCAGGTCGGCGGCATTTCCCCGCAGCCAGTCCAGGGCCGCCGCGCCCGATTTGGCCGAGAACACCTCGTAACCCTCCGCCCGCAGCGCCTCCGTCATCAAAATGAGCAGGCCTTCGTCGTCGTCGACGATGAAGACCGTCTTTGCTTGGGCTGAGGCTGACACAAAACAGATTAGACGCCATTCAGCGCCGGTATTTGCAGGACGGTGATGAACAGACCCAGTCGTCGGATCGCTTCGGCAAACTTGTCATAATCGACGGGCTTCTGGACATAGACGCTGCAGCCGAGCTGATAGCAGCGCTCGACCTCCCGGATATCGTCGGTCGTGGTCAACATGATGACGGGAAGCTTATGCAGTTCCGCGTCTTCCTTGATCCGCCGCAGCACTTCGATGCCGTCCACCTTGGGCATTCGGATGTCCAACAGGACGAGATAGACCTCGCCGGCCTTCCGGACGCGGCCGGCTCCACGTTTGAAAAGAAAATCGAGCACGGCCTGTCCGTCGGCGAAATGTTCGATCCGATTGCTCAAGCCCGCCGCTTCCAGATTCTGGCGGACCAGGATGGCATGGCCCTCATCATCTTCCACGACCAGAATGACAGGTGCATCCATGAAGAGATTAAGACGGCGGCGTTTCGGCGGCGGGCAGGGACACAAAAAAAGTAGACCCAGCCCCTTCCCGGCTCTCAACCCAAATCTTCCCATTCTGCCGTTCAAGCACGCGCTGGGCGATGGTAAGACCCAAGCCCTCGCCGGTGGAAGCGTCGGGGTTGAGCCGATGAAATATTTCGAAAACTTTCGGCTGATGTTCGGGCGGGATACCGATGCCGTTGTCCTTGACCGAATAGATCGCCTGGCCGGCCTTGATCTCTCCCGTCACCGTGACTTGCAGAGGCCGGTCCGGGGCGCGGTATTTCAGCGCATTGTCGATCAGATTGGCAAAGACCTGGTTCGTCTGCACGCTGTCGCCCAGACAGGAAGGCAGCGGCTTGACCCGCACCGTTCCTTTGGCTTCGTCCATCTGGAATTTCATCGTCGCCACAATCTCGCCCAACATGGCGTTCATGTCCAGGGGACGGATCGAAAGAGCCACCCGGCCCAGCCGGGAATAGCGCAGCAGCCCGGCGAGCAGCACGTCCATTTTCTTTACGCCCGCACTGATAAAACGGATCGCCTGGGGAATCGCCACCTCAACGGATTGCTTTAAATCCGCCGCCGGTATCGCCCCGTCCCGCGCCCTGGCCGCCGCCGCCTGGATCGAGTCGCAGGCCCGGATGAGCTGCGTGCTGAAGCCCTGAACGTTGACCAGGGGCGAGCGCAGGTCGTGTGAAACGGTGTAGACAATCGTCTCCAGTTCCTTGTTTTTTTCGGCCAGATCGCGGGCCAGCTTTTGTAATTCGGCTTCGTCCGCCTTGCGCTGGGTGATGTCGGTGCGGATGGCGACGTAATGCATCGGCTTTCCCGCCGGGCTCAAACGCGGAAAGATAGTCGTATCCACCCAATAATAGGTGCCGTCCTTGGCCCGGTTTCGGATTTCTCCGCGCCATACCTTGCCGCGGCCGATCGTCGTCCAGAGATCGTGGAAGAACTCCTTGGGATGATAGTGGGAGTTGATGATGCGATGGTCTTGTCCGAGCAATTCCTCGCGCGAATACTTCGAAATCGCGCAAAACCGGTCGTTAATATAGGTGATCTTGCCCGAGGCATCCGTGATCGCGACGATCGAATGCTCATCGAGTGCCGCCTTGATGTCTTTCAGCTCGGTCACCGTCGCGCGAAGCTGCTGCTCCACCTCGGCCCGTTCGGAAACGATGGCCTCAAGCCGGGCGACCAGCTCCGGCTGACTCATCGTGGAATAGTCGTTTTCCGGCACAGTCTCTTAGCGTAAGAGTCATCGGATGCACGGAGCAAGAACGCCTTTGAATGATTCGTGTAAGAAAGGCTAATCCCCGGAGTGCCGGATAATTGGTCGTTGGTAGGTCGACACCCAGCGTCGACACATTGAAGATTGAGCAGCCAACCCCGAGCGCCGGCCTGCTCACGGCTTGAACCAATTCCAAAAAATCAAATCGAACTACTAAATACCAACTTCCAAATACCCCGCCTCCCCGAGGCGGGCTACACCCGCCACGACTGGAGAATTTTCTGATAATTGCCGCGCTCGAAGGCGGCCGGATCGGGACAATGGCCGAGATTCAAAGCGCCGCGGAATTGATCCAGGTTCTCGTAGTGGTGTTCGCCCATCCAATGTCTCAAACCGCCCAACAAGGTCGTCAGCACCCGCGGACCGTGCTTGAGCAAGACCGAGACCACTTGCACGGCGTGCGCGCCCGCCAAAATAGACTTGATCATGTCGTCTGAACTATGAACGCCGCCGGTGGCCGCCAGCGACCCCTTGACGTGCGGAGACATGATCGCCAGCCAGCGAAGCCTCAGGAGCAGGTCCGACGGATCGGACAGCTTGAGCTGCGGTTCGACGCCGAGATCTTCGATATTGAAGTCCGGCTGATAAAATCGGTTGAACACCACCACTCCGGCCGCGCCCACCAGTTCTAATTCGCGGGCGAAACGCGCCGGCGCCGTGTGAAAAGGCGAAATCTTTACGGCCACGGGAATCTTCACCGCGGTCGTCACGTCGTGCACGGTCTTGAGCATCTCGGTTTCGACGTCTTGGGCCGAAAGGCGCGGATCGGTGGCGAGCTGATACACATTGAGCTCGATGGCATCGGCTCCGGCGCTTTCGAAACGGCAGGCATAGTCGGTCCACCCGCCCGAACGGCAACCGTTGAGCGAAGCGATCACCGGAATCGTGAGCGCCGCCTTGAGACACTCGATTTGCCGCAGGTATTGCTCGGGCGCGAGATGATATTCGTCGAAACGTGGAAAATAGGACGTCGCTTCCGGATTGCTGTCGGCCGGCGTTTCGATGTCGCGCGTGAGGGCCCGTTGCTCCAACTCGACCTGCTCCTCGAAGAGCGAGTGCATCACGATGGCCGCGGCACCCGCTTCTTCGAGCCCTTTGGCGAGATGAATATCGTCGCAAAGAGGCGACGCGCCAACCACCAGGGGATTGCGGAGGTTCAATCCAAGATAGTTGGTCGCGAGTTTCATGACGTCGGGGCCGGTTTGCGATCGGAAGCCGCCGGGGCCGGCCCGGCGGCCGGCGCCACCGCCGGCGTATGGCCATTGGTGGTCGGCGTGGCCAGATGTTGATATAGGGCGTAGTGGCGGCGGACGTATTCCTGGGCTTGTCCGGCCAGCTCCGTCGCCCGGGTCGGGTCGACGTTCTTGAGGATGCCGAAGCGGGTCTCATTGCCCATGAACTTGTTCAGCTCCACCTTGGGAGCGGGCGAGTCGAGCTTGAGCGCGACTTGTCCTTTGTCCGCGAGTCGCGGATCAAAGCGGAAGAGCGGCCAATAGCCCGAGTCGACCGCGAGCTTCTGCTGCTCCAAGCCGAGGTGCAGCGGGAACCCGTGGGCAATGCAATGGGCATACGCGATGATCAAGGCCGGACCGTCGTAGGACTCGGCTTCGCGGAAGGCGGTGACCGTCTGATTGTCCTTCGCGCCAAAGGCGACCTTGGCGACGTAGACATAGCCATATTGCATCGCAATCAGCGCCAGGTCTTTTTTCGCCGTGGATTTGCCGGCAGCGGCAAACTTTGCCACCGCGCCCATCGGCGTGGATTTCGACGACTGGCCGCCGGTGTTGGAATATACTTCCGTGTCGAGAACGAGGATCTTCACATTGGCGCGGGAGGCCAAGACATGGTCGAGGCCGCCGTAGCCGATATCGTAGGCCCAGCCGTCGCCGCCGAGGATCCAAACCGATTTTTTCACGAGGTCGTCCGCCAGGATTTTGAGGCGGCGGGCGTCGGGGCTGTCCTCCCGCGCCAGCGCCTCGCGCAAAGCGACGACCCGCGCGCGCTGGGAGGCGATACCCGCCTCCGTGGACTGATCGGCGTTCAGCAGGTCGCGCACCAGCGTGTCGCCCACCCGCGGCCCGAGTTGGGCGAGCAATTTGCGCGCGGTGGCCGCCCGTTGTTCGACCGCCAGACGCAGACCGTAGCCGAATTCGGCGTTGTCTTCAAAGAGCGAGTTGGCCCACGTGGGTCCGCGGCCCTCGCGGTTTGTGCAATAGGGCGTGGTCGGCAGATTGCCGCCGTAAATGGAGGAACAGCCGGTGGCGTTGGCGATGAGCAGACGATCGCCCACGAGCTGGGTGAGCAGCTTGACGTAGGCCGTCTCGCCGCAACCCGCGCACGCGCCCGAAAACTCGAAGAGCGGCGCCAGGAACTGCGTGCCTTTGACCGACGTCAAGTCGAGCTTCGTCCGGTCGGGATCGGGCAGGCGCAGGAAGAAGTCCCAGTTGTTCTTCTCGGCGGCGAGCAGCGGCAGCTGCGGCACCATGTCGAGGGCCTTGTGCTTCGGATTCGCCTTGTCTTTGGCCGGACAGACTTGGACGCAGAGCGAACAACCGGTGCAATCCTCCGGCGCGACCTGGAGGGCATAGTGCAAGCCGGGCATTTCATTCGAGCGGAAGGGCACCGACTTAAAGGTGACCGGAGCGTCGGAAAGTTGGGCGGGATCGAAAATCTTGGGGCGGATGGTGGCGTGCGGGCAGACCATCGCGCATTTGTTGCACTGAATGCACAGCGCGGAATCCCAGGCGGGAAGCTCCAGCGCGATATTGCGTTTTTCGAAGCGGGTCGTGCCCGTCGGCCAGCAACCGTCGAGTGGGATGGCGCTGACCGGCATAAGGTCTCCCTCGTCGGCCAAAAGGCGGGCGGTCACTTTCTTCACAAAATCCGGCGCGTCCGAATACGCCGGCGGAATGGTCGCCACCGCGTCGTCCGCGACTTGTTCGGGGATTTTCACCTCGCGCATACCGGCCAGCGCGGCATCGACCGCGGCAAAATTCATCTTCACCACTTGCTCGCCTTTTTTGCCATAGGTCTTGGTGATGGCCTTCTTGATTTGGGCGATGGCTTCATTTTCCGGAAGCACGCCCGAAAGGGCGAAAAAGCAGGTCTGCAAAACCGTGTTGGTCCGGCGGCCCATGCCGCTGGCTTGCGCCACATGGGTGGCATCGATGACGTAGAATTTTAACTTTTTGCTGATGATCTCCTGCTGCCATTCGCGCGGAAGCTTTTTCCACGTCTCCTCCGGCGAAAAGGGCGAGTTAAGCAGCACCGTGGCGCCGGGCGCGGCGTAGCCGAGAACGTTGGTACGGCCGACAAAGCTGAACTGGCTGCAGGCGACGAAGTCCGCCTTGCGGATGAGGTAGGGCGCGCGGATGGGGCGCGGGCCAAAGCGCAGATGGGAGACGGTGACCGATCCCGATTTCTTCGAGTCATAGACGAAGAAACCCTGTGCATAGTTGTCGGTTTGCTCGCCGATAATCTTGATCGAATTCTTGTTGGCACCGACCGTGCCATCGGCGCCGAGGCCGACAAACACGCAGCGGCGGACGTCCTTCGCTTCCAGGTCGAAATCGGCGTCGTAGGCGATCGAGGTGCCGGTGACATCGTCGATGATGCCGACCGTAAAATGATTCCGAGGCTCCCACGCCTCGAGATGCTTGAAAACGCCCTGGGCCATGCCGGGAGTAAACTCTTTTGAACCGAGTCCGTAGCGGCCGCCGACCACACGGGCCGAGCCGGCGAGGGCCGAATGGCCTTCCGACAGGGCCGTAACCACGTTTTGGTAGAGCGGTTCGCCCAAGCTGCCCGGCTCTTTCGTG
>JBEKQH010000114.1:0-11308 GCA_049519915.1 Opitutaceae bacterium | reverse complement strand
ACGAGTTGCGGCTGCAACAGCGTGAATTCCCGACCGAGCCAGCGGGCGCAATGGGCGATCTCGTCCGGCGCGGGCACGCGGTCACCGCCCTCCGCGCGCTTGCCGGGAAAACAACGGCAGACCGCGGCAAAATAGACGCGATCACGCGTCTCATCCTCGCTCCAGCCAAGCGCTTCGTGGAACCACTTGAACAGGGTCTTGCCCGCCGTCCAGGCAAACGGACGCCCGAGTTTCGGTTCCTTGTCTCCCGGCGCCTGGCCGACCAGCAGGACTCGACTGGCGACAGCCCGGCCGACGACCACGGGTTTGTGCATGCGCGGGCACAGCGTGCAGGCACGCAGGGCGTCGAGGTGCTTTTCGACAGCGGCGGTGGCAAGGGATGGCATCGGCACGGTTACGGTAAAATTCACCCGTAACTAAGGGAGACCGCCTTTCCGGGCGAGTCTCCAAAAACAAAAAAGACGAAGCCCGCAAGGAGCTTCGTCTCGGATAAAAACTTAACGTGAGCTCAATAACGGCGCTCGCGCTGGAAACCGCCGCGACGTTCGCCGCCGCCGCCACCGCCGCCGCCGCCAAATGAGCGGCCGGAGTTTTCCTCTTTCGGGCGGGCTTCGTTGACCGTCAGGGGACGGCCGTCAAATTCGACGCCATTGATCTTTTCGGCTGCAACCTTCGCCTCTTCAGGCGTGCCCATCGTGACGAACGCAAAGCCGCGGGGGCGGCCGGTCATTTTGTCCATCGCGACGTAAACGTCGGAGACCGTGCCGAATTGGCTGAAGTGCGTGCGCAGGTCGGCTTCGCTGGTCTTGAAAGACAGATTGCCGAGACGCAGAGACGAAGAGGAAACGCAAGTCTATTATCAGCCAAGAGGTGTCTGGGCAAGGCCTGAACTCACGAGCCATACGGGGTTTACCCCTACCCGCTTGCAGCGGGCCACGGCCCCCACGCAATTGCCTCGAATGAAGCAATCACCCCAGGCCTCGGATGCGCGGATCTGCGGGCGCCCGGCGGGACAAAACCGGTCTCATTTTTTCACCGGGCCAAATTCGTCGCTCAGGAGCCCGTTGGGCTTCGCCCACGGGCTCCTTTTCAATGCTGCTCGGTGCGTCTTTGAAATAAGACGTGATCTACGTTTTAATTCACCGACGCTCACTGACACAGAAATTAGCACAAAAAAGTTTCGACGCAAACGTGGCGTCTCGCGCTTTCTTTTCGGGATATTCTGGCCTATCTTCCCCTATGTTCGCCAACCTGCTCGAGCTGATTTCGCGCAAGCCACCCCAGGCTTACGAAAACGCTTTCGTCGAGAAGGTGACCGTCACCCGCAAGACGCCGCGCAGCCGCCGCGTCGAGCGGCTTCTCATGGCCGGCTGGGTGCTCATTGCCGGGAAAAGCGTGCTCGTGGTTTGGGCCATCGATCGATGGCATGTGCCCTTCAACCCGCTGTGGGTCATTGCCCCCACGGTCATGTTCGCCACGCTCTGCACCGCCCTCTACGTTTGGCGCGAATGACAAGGCACACGCGGCATCCCTAATAAAAGTGCGATTGGCGATTGCAGATTGCGGGTTCGTTTCTTGAATCCAGCTTCTTCGTATGCCACACGTCCCCGGTCTCCGCAGTCCCTACGCCCAGGTCGGCCGCCTCGTCTATTTCGGCCGCATGCTCGACAAAGTTCGCCTGCATGCCGCCGGCCAACTCCCGGCCGAGTATGTCGCCAACCTCGGCGACTCGCAGCCCAACATGTTCGACGCCCGCTGCTCCCGTTTTCTCGGCATCCGCTACGACGAATTGAAGGGCCGCACACTGGCCGGAGGCGCGGACGATGAAATCCTGGCCTGGGTCCACGCGCGCGGCGCGCCCCGCACCGACGAGGAATGCGCGATTTGGAACACATACATGATGAAGCGCGGATGGCGGGACGACAGCGCCGCGCGCCTCGGCCTGCGCGTGACCGAATACGGCCTCCAGGACAAATCCATTGAAACCTTCTTCGACTTGTTCGATTTCGACGAGGGCCGCAACCCGGTGTCGGCTCGCGCCTGGGAACTCCGCCCCTCGCTCGTGGTGCTCGTCACGGGCGTGGCCGGCAGCGGCAAGACCACCGTCGGCTCGAAACTGGCCGCCGAACTCGGCTGGGGTTTCCGTGACGCCGACGAGTTTCACCCGCCCGCCAACATCGCGAAAATGTCCGCCGGCCTTCCCTTGACCGACGACGACCGCGCACCCTGGCTGGCCGCCATCCGCGCGCACATCGACGCCTGCCTCGCCCGCGGCGAAAACGCGGTCGTCACGTGCTCCGCGCTCAAGGAAAGTTACCGCCAGATCGTGGTCCCCGATCCCGCGCGCGTCCGACTCGTCTACCTGAGCGGAGACTTCGCGCTCATCCTCCAGCGCCTCGGGCAGCGCCAAGGCCACTTCATGAAGGAAAACCTGCTTCGGTCGCAGTTCGAGGCCCTCGAACCGCCGCGCGATGCGCTCACGCTCAACATCGCCCAATCGCCCGAAAAACTCGTTGCGGACATCCGCGCGGCCCTGGGCTTGTGAACGTCGCCGCCGCCCAGCGCTTCCGCCTGCTCGCCAGCGCCCTCAGCCTCCTGCTCATCGGTGCCGCCGGCGCCGGCGCCTGGTTCTATTTTGAGCTCCGCGCCAGCTTGCCGCAGCTCGATGGAGCGGCCACGGTGCCCGGGCTGGCTGCGCCCGTGACGGTCGAACGCGACGCGCTCGGCGTGCCCACCGTCCGCGGCCGCTCCCGGGCCGACGTCGCGCGCGCCCTCGGCTATCTCCACGCCCAGGACCGTTTTTTTCAAATGGACCTATTGCGCCGCCATGCCGCGGGCGAGCTCGCCGAGCTTTTGGGTCGAACCGCGCTCAAACACGACGAGGCCGTGCGCCGGTATGAATTTCGCGCCCAGGCCGGCGCGGTGCTCGGTCGCCTCGCGCCCGCCGAACGGACGCTGCTCACAGCCTATGCCGACGGCGTCAATGCCGGCTTGCACGCGCTCCGCGGCAAACCGTTCGAGTATCTCCTGCTTCGCAGCGACCCTCGGCCGTGGACGCCGGAAGACAGCGTGCTGGTCATCTATGCCATGACGCTTGATTTGCAGGACGCCGGCCGCCATGAGCGTTCGCTGGCCGCGCTGCGCGACACCTACGGCAACGCGGCGATGACTTTCTTTGCTCCGCCGGCCTCGCCCGACGACGCCGCGCTCGACGGCAGCATCGCGCCGCCCGCGCCGATGCCCACGGCCGCGACTATCGACCTGCGCCAACTCGCCCGCAACGTCCCCGCCCCGCCGGAGCTTCGCGACGATTTTTCCTTCAGCGGCTCCAATGCCTTCGCCCTGGCCGGTCCGCACACCGCCAATGGCGCCGCGCTCCTCGCGAACGACATGCACCTCCCTCTCGGCGTGCCCAACATCTGGTACCGCGCGTCGCTCATTTGGCCTTCCTCCGCCCCTCGACCAGCTCGGGGCCTTGAGCCAGTCGAAACGGCTGAAGCTACGGCGGACAAGTTGCAGGGCACGCCCGCCAGCCAATCTGGAACTTTGAACCTGGAACCTGAAACCTTCAGAGTCACCGGCGTGACGCTCCCGGGCGTGCCCGGCATCGTCGCCGGCAGCAACGGTCATATCGCGTGGGGCTTCACGGATGCCTACGCCGATACGAGCGATCTCGTCGTCGTCGAACCCGTGACCCACGCCGGGACGCTTTACCAAACCCCGCACGGTTACGAAAAAATCGATGAGCGGACAGAAACCTTATGGGTCAAGGGCTCCGACCCCGTCACGCTCGACGTGCCTTGGACCGAGTGGGGTCCCATCGTCGGAGAAGGCGGCGACCATCGCCCGCTCGCGCTCCGCTGGATCGCGCACGAAGCGGCCGCCGCGAATTTTTCGCTCACTCAGCTCGAAACGGCGCGCACGGTAGCCGAGGCGCTTGTCATCGCGCACGGGGCCGGCATCCCCGCGCAAAACTTTCTCGTGGCCGACGCCGACGGCGCCATCGGCTGGACGATCGCGGGACGATTGCCCAAACGCGTCGGATTCACCGGTCAGCTCCCGGTCTCGTGGGCCTACGGCGACCGCCGGTGGGACGGCCTGCTCGCGCCGGGCGACATGCCGCAGGTTCTGGCGCCCGTGTCGGGCCGCCTCTGGAGCGCCAACCAGCGTATGGTCGGCGGCGACGCGCTGGCCAAAATCGGCGACGGGGGCTACGGTCCGCCCTACCGCGCCGTGCAAATTCGGGACGACCTGGCCGCCCTCGAGCACGCGACACCGCGCGACCTTCTCGCCATCCAGCTTGACGACCGGGCGCTTTTTCTCGCGCGCTGGCAAAAGCTCCTTTTGGCCACGCTCACCTCGGATGCCATCGCCCAAAACAAATCTCGCGCCGAACTGCTCCGTCTTGCCCGGTCGTGGGAAGGCCGCGCCAGCGCCGACTCGGTGAGCTACCGGCTGGTCCGGGCCTTTCGCCAACGGGTCGCTCAGCTCGTCTTCACGCCTATCTTCGCGCCGTGCATTGAGGCCGATCCGGATTTTGACTACACTCGCTTCAATTATGAGCCTCCGCTATGGACGCTCATCACGCAAAGACCGCCGCATCTGCTCAATCCCAAGTTTGCCCGCTGGGATGACCTGCTGCTGGCCGCCGCCGATGCGGTGATGGCCGATCTCGACCGCCAGGGCGTGCCGCCCGATCGCGCCACGTGGGGGCGCAGCAATACGGTGCAGATTCGGCATCCCTTCAGCCGTTTCCTGCCCGCCGCGCTCGCGCGCTGGCTCGACATGCCGGCCGAGCCCATGCCTGGCGACGCAGACATGCCCCGCGTACAAGGTCCCCGCTTTGGCGCCAGCGAGCGATTTGTTGTCGCGCCCGGCCATGAGGAGGAGGGCATTTTCGAGATGCCCTGCGGGCAAAGCGGCCACCCGCTTTCGCCGTTCTATCGCGCCGGCCACGAGGCCTGGGTCCAGGGCAAGCCCGCACCGTTTTTGCCGGGCCAATCCGAGCACACCTTGGAACTGAGGCCATGAGGGGAACAGGTAAAATGACGAATGCAGAATGACGAATTCCGAATGGCCCGGACTGAATTCCTGGCTTCCGGGTTTCCTACTTAAGATTCCGAACTCCTGCGCCGCTAAGTTTGGTGCCGTCAGAATTGTTTGTCATCCTGAGACCTTGAGCAGCCCCGACTTGTCGGGGTTGTCTGGAACAGGCCAATGAACGGAACAGGCCAATGAACTGTTTAGGCTCGGCGCTTCTTCTCATTGTCATTCCGAGCCTTGCGAGGTACCGAGCGAAGCGACATCAGCCATCTCACGTATATGTCCGATCTTGTGAGATCCTTCGCTGGCGCTCTGGATGACAAATGGAGACACCAAGTTCATTGGCAGCGAAGCGAAGGATCCTCTTGGACCAAGTCAGCGCTTGCCGCCGTGTCGCACCGGATGCTTCGCTTCGCTCAGCATGACAAGAATAAGGCCGGTCAAAACCGAACCTTCCCTCCTCCATGATCTCTGCGCCCTCCGCGTTCCCAAACAAGACTTTTGCGTTGAGCCCCGCGCGCTTTCATCGCTAGCTCAGCGCTCGCGGTATGAAGAAGAAGCCATCGAGCTCCACGGTTTATTTCGCCAGTGAGCTCTTTACCCTTAAACATCTGATCGGAAACGCCTGGATCGCCGAGGCGATCTACGAACGATCCCACGGTCGCTACCGCTGCCTGCTGCCCCAAGACTTGGAACTGCGCAGCTCCACGCCTCGCGCCATCCGCGACGGCGACATCCGCGCGCTTCTCGCCTGCGACCTCTGCCTGTTTTGTTTCGACGGCGCCGAGTTGGATGCCGGCACGGTCGTCGAATTCATGTTCGCCAAATTTGCCGATATTCCCTCCGTGATCCTGCGCACCGATCTCCGCGCCGCCGGCGACGGCTCCGATCCGTGGAATCTCATGGCGAGTTATTATCCCCGCACCGCCAATATCGTCATCGATAGCCTCACCACCTACAAGACGACCTCCGCGCGCCGCCGCCGGCTCGACGAAGTCGTGCGCCTGGCCGGACAGCACAGCTCGGCCGCCGCGCAACTTGCCTGCGAGCAGATCGCCACCGCCTGCATTCGCGCGCTCGACCGCGTGCGCGAAACCGAGCCCACCATGCCGCGTTATCTTCGCGAAGCGGTTTACGACTGGCTCTCCGTCATGCCCGGCCTCCGCGGCAAGCAACGCGCCCTGCGCAAGGAGTTCGAAAAAATCCTCGAACGCAAAGTGGATAAGGACTTGTTGTAAGCGCCGCGCTGAAAGGGAAGACCGGAATGAACGCGTCCGGAGGCCGCGTTCCACCTTTTGTCTTCGACCGGTTTCAGCTTTTCAGCCTTTTCCTTCCTCACGGCTCTCGTTTAAAAAATAGCCGCGCGTAGGTGCCGACCACGGCCGAGCCCAGCCATACGGCGCTCAGATAAAGCGCCGACCAACCCATTCTTTGGGCCGCGCACGCCGCCTTGTTGGTGACAAAATATACGCCTGTTTGCAGTTTATTCACGCTTATGCCTGGAGTGGGCTGCTGCAGGAAACATACCGCTCAAAGCCAGGCCGCCGGAAAGAAGACGGATGAAACGTAAGAAACTGGGCTATTAGAGGATTGCTTCCACGGCGTCACCTTGTTCGTCGCCGAAAGCTCTGCCGCGCTGGCCATTTTTAATTTTGAAACCACGTTTGGGAAATAAACCGGCTGATATCGCCTCTTCTATCTATGCCGGCTATAATCTGTCATTCCCATGGATCCAAACTTTGACGCCAAATTCGTCCAGGAAACGTTTCCCGAGCCGGCCCTGCCGGCCTGTTCGGTCAATAAATTGCTGAAAGGGCAAAAGGCCCTCGTCACCGGCGCCAGTTCCGGCATCGGCAAGGCCGTCGCCATCGCCCTCGGCTCCGCCGGCGCGGACGTCGCGGTCAACTATGTCACCGGGCCGGAGGACGCCGAGGCCGTCGCCGCCGAAATCCGCCGGTGCGGTTCCACGGCCGTCATCCATCAGGCCGACGTAAGCAAGGAGGCCGACGTGCTGGCGATGTTCGATCGGATGCGGGCCGAATTCGGCACGATCGACATCCTGATCAACAACGCCGGAATCCAGAAAGATTCCCCCTTCGATCAGCTTTCGCTGGCGCAATGGCAACGGGTCATCGACGTCAATCTCACCGGGCAGTTCCTGTGCGCACGGGAGGCCGTGCGCGAATTCAAGCGCCGCGGCGTGCGCAAGGAAATTTCCTGCGCCGCGGGCAAGATCATTTGCATGAGCTCCGTGCACGAAGTCATCCCTTGGGCGGGCCACGTGAATTACGCCGCCTCCAAGGGGGGAGTGATGCTCATGATGAAAAGCATTGCACAGGAAGTCGCCCCGTGGCGAATCCGCGTGAACGCCATCGGCCCTGGCGCCATCCGCACGCCGATCAACACCGCCGCCTGGGAAAATCGCGCGGCCTACGACGCTTTGCTCAAGCTCATTCCGTACAAACGCATCGGCGAACCCGACGAAATCGGCCGCGCCGCCGTTTGGCTCGCGTCCGACGAGTCGGACTATATCACGGGAACCACGCTGTTCGTCGACGGCGGCATGACCCTTTATCCGGGTTTTGAAACCGGCGGTTAACCGGCTGTTTCCAGCGATGAATTTTCCCGCGCTCGGCCAGGAGTGGCTCGAAGCCGACGGCCTCGGGGGGTTTGCCATGGGCACCGCCCACGGCGCCCGCACCCGGCGCTACCACGCATGGCTGCAAGTGGCGACGAATCCGCCGGCCGGCCGGTTCGTTCTGGTCAACGGCGCGGATACCTTTGTCGTCACGCCGGCCGGCCGGTATGCGCTGAGCACCCAATGTTATGCCCCGGAGGTGTCCGCTCCCAATGGCAGCGACTTCATCGCGTCGTTTACCGTCGAGCCCTGGCCCACGTGGGAATTCCGGCTGCCCGGCGGCCTGGCGATCGTGCAGGAACTTTTTGTGCCGCACGGCCGTCCGGCGGCGGTGTTGCGCTGGCGGTTTGAGGGCCACGGCGCGGCGGAGGCGCGTTTGGCGGTGCGGCCCTTTTTCTCGGGCCGCGATCCGCACGCCTTGCACCATGAAAACGTCGCCTTCCGCTTCGAGCCCCAACAAACCGCCTGGGGCGGTTGGAGGTGGACGCCCTACGACGGCGTGCCGTCTGTCGCGATCGGCGCGACTGGGAACTATGTTCACGATCCGCATTGGTATCGCCAGTTCCGCTATTCCGAGGAAGAAGCCCGCGGCCTCGACTGCGTGGAGGATCTCGCCTCGCCGGGAATATTTGGGCTGCCTTTGGCGCCGGGCCGCGAAGGGGCGCTGATTTTCGCCGCCCCCGGCCTTGATCCGGCCCTCGAAGCCGAACTGGCCGCGGAGCCCGCGGGGGTCCTGGCCGGCCGTTGGGCCGCCGCCGAGTGGTCCCGCCGAGCCGCCTTCGCCACGCCGCTGCATCGGGCCGCCGATGCCTATCTCGTGAAGCGCGACCGCGGTCTCACGATCATCGCCGGATATCCCTGGTTTGGCGATTGGGGACGCGACACGTTTATCGCCTTGCGCGGCCTGTGTCTCGCCACGGGACGGGTGGAGGCAGCGGCGAAAATCCTGCTCGAATGGGCCGGCACCGTCTCGGAAGGCATGCTGCCCAATTTTTTTCCCGATCGCGGCCAGACGCCCGAATACAATTCCGTCGACGCTTCGCTGTGGTTCATCGTGGCGGTGCACGACGTCGAGGCCGCGTTGGGCCCGCGTCTCGCCCCGGCGGATCGCGCCCGCCTCCATGCGGCCGCCGAAGCGATCCTCCACGGCTATGCCGAAGGCACGCGGTTTGGCATCCGCGCCGACGCGGACGGTCTGCTTTTCGCCGGTGCGCCCGGTGTGCAGCTTACCTGGATGGATGCCAAGGTCGGCGATTGGGTCGTGACGCCGCGGAGGGGCAAACCGGTCGAGGTCCAGGCCTTGTGGATCAATGCCCTGCAATGCGTCGCGGCTTGGAATCCCGACTGGCTGCACCTCGCCGCCATCGCAGAGGCGGCGTTCGACGAGCGGTTCTGGAACGAAACCGCGGGCTGCCTTTACGACGTGATCGATGTGGATTTCGTTTCGGGCGCGAATGATCCGACCCTCCGCCCCAACCAAATCTTTGCCGCCGGCGGGCTGCCGTTTCCGTTGCTCGACCGGGAGCGCACCCGGCGGATCGTGGCAGCGGTCGAATCGCGCCTGCTCACGCCGCTCGGCTTGCGGACGCTCGATCCGGCCCATCCCGACTATCGCCCGTTCTATCGAGGCGGCGTCCGTGAACGCGACGGCGCCTACCATCAAGGCACCGTTTGGCCATGGCTCGCCACGGCTTTTGTCGAAGCTTGGTTGCGCGCACAAGACCCCGCCGACGACCTTCGCAAAATCGCCCGCGAGCGTTTTCTGGCGCCCCTGCTGGCCCATCTGCGCGAGGCCGGACTCGGTCACATTTCCGAAATCGCCGATGCCGAGGCGCCGCATACGCCGCGCGGCTGCCCTTTCCAGGCCTGGTCGGTCGGCGAAGGCCTGCGGCTGGCCCAGCTGCTGGGAGCTCATCCATAATTCCACCTTCCTATGAACGAAAAACTCGAAGCCCTCCGGCGACGCATCGAACACGAAGACAATTTGGTCAATCAGCGCCTTTCATGGCTGGTGGCCTCGCAAGCCTTTCTGCTCACGGCCTTCGCGATCTTGCTCAATGCTCCCCTCGCGTCATTGACGCCCGCCTATTTCGCGGCCAACCACCTCATGGTCGCGCTCCTGCCCTGCGCGGCCATCGCCTGCGTGGCCGTCATTTGGATCACCCTGGCCGGCGCGATCTGGTCGATGAAACTTCTCCGCGCCCAGGCGGCGGCCATTACGCTGCCCAACGATATCCCGGTGCAAAGCCCGCCCGTCATCCGCGGCCTGGGACTGGTCGCGCCGATTGGAATTCCCGCCATCTTTCTCGGGCTGTGGGTAATGGTGATCGTGGTGTTCTACCGTGGCACACCCGCCGTCTTCTAGCCGCCGCCCCCGGACTTTCCCACCATGAAGAAAACCAGAGTCCTTATCCTCGGCGGCGGCTTCGGCGGGCTTTATGCCGCGCTCGAATTCGAGAAACGCCGCGATCCCGGCCTCGAGGTCACCGTGCTCACCCAGGACAATTTCTTCCTGTTCACCCCGATGCTGCATGAAGTGGCGGCGAGCGACCTCGACCTGACCAATATCGTCAACCCGGTGCGCAAGCTTCTGCGCCATGTGCGCACGTTCGTCGGCGAAGTCCAAAGCGTCGATCTCGACCTACGGCGCGTCATCGTCGCGCACGGCTACAGCTGGCACACGCATGCGCTTGAGTACGACCACCTGGTGCTCGCGCTCGGCTCGGTGACAAATTTCTTCGGCCTCCCCGGGCTGGCGGAACAGGCGGTCTGCATGAAAACGCTGCGCGATGCCGTCGACCTGCGGAACCGCCTCATCGCCCATCTGGAGGAGGCGGACACCGAATGCGCCAAGGCGGACCGCGAGCCGTTGCTTACGTTCGTGGTCGCCGGCGGCGGCTTTGCCGGGGTCGAGACCATCGGCAGCCTCAACGATTTTCTCCACGAAGCGCTGCCCTATTACCCGAATCTCAACCCTAAAATGTTGCGCCTCGTCCTCGTGCATCCCGGCGAGTACGTGCTGCCGGAACTCGGCCCCGAGCTCGGCCGCTACGCGAGCGACCAGCTCCGCGCGCGCGGCGTGGAAATCCGTCCCAACAGCAAGGTCGCCAGCGCCACGCCCCGCGAAGTCGTGTTGAACGACGGCACGCGCATCCTGAGCTGCACGCTCGTCTGGACGGCCGGCACGTCGCCCAATCCCGTCTTGAACCTGATCGACCTGCCCAAGGAACGCGGCCGGATAAAAGTCGAGGCGACCCTGGCCGTGCCCGGCCATCCCGGCGTGTGGGCGGTGGGCGATTGCGCGCTGATTCCCGACGTGAAAAAGGACGGCCGCTTCCATCCACCCACGGCCCAACACGCCTCGCGCGAAGGCCGGGTGCTCGCGCGCAATATCACGGCCACCGCGCGGGGCGGGGCCCTGGTCCCCTTCCGCTTCACCACGCTGGGTCTGCTCGCCTCCATCGGCCACCGCACCGGCGTCGCCCGCATCCTCGGCCTCAATTTTTCCGGCTTCGTCGCCTGGTGGCTCTGGCGCTCGATTTATCTGAGCAAACTGCCGGGCGCCGAGAAAAAGATCCGCGTGGCGCTCGAATGGACGCTCGATCTGTTTTTCAAGAAGGACTTCGT
>JBEKQH010000113.1:0-6101 GCA_049519915.1 Opitutaceae bacterium | reverse complement strand
TTCCTAACGACATCCGTCGTTACCAAAACGTCACAAGCCCGTGACAAGTTTCGTCGTGCACCGAGCGCAATTTCCACCAATCTGGCCCATGCGCGTTATTCTCACCTCCCACGGTTCGACCGGTGATATTTATCCCATCATCGCCCTGGCGGTCGCGCTGCAACGCGCCGGGCACCATGTGCGGTTTGCCACGATCCCGCATTACCAGCGCGAAATCGAAGGTGCCGGGGTGGAGTTTCTGCCGCTGTGTCCCAACTGGCAGCAGGCCGACCTCAGTTACTGGATGGGCCGCCTGCAAAAGATCCGACTGCCCCTTTATCAGCTCCGCGAAATCTACGTCAGCGCATTGCCTTACATCACCGAAATGCTCGCGCGCATGGACCAGGCGCTCGACGAGGCCGATCTGTTAGTTTCGTCGTATCTGTTTCCGATGAACCGCCACCTCGCCGACCGCAAAGGCGTGCCGTTCGCCAGCTTCGCTTTCGCGCACCAGACCGTCCCTTCCCCCGATTATCCGCCGGAAAACCTCGCGTTGCCCCGGTGGTTTCCCCGGCCGCTTCGGCGCCTATGGAACCGCGCGCTCTGGCAGGTCGGCAATGCCGCCGTGGACACGATCATCAACCGCACCGTGGCCGCGCCGTTGAGCGCAGCCGGCCTGCCCAAAGTGCGCAATTTCTTTTCCGAGCCAGCCCATCTGATCCTCGTCGCCGTGTCCAAAGCGCTCATGCAGCCGCCCGACGCGGAAATCCACCCGCGGTTTCGTTTTATCGGCTATTGCCGCTGGCAGGCGCCGGAAGACGCCGCGCTCGACGCGGAGGTGGCGTCTTTCACCGATGGCGGCCGCGTACCCGTGCTGACGTTTGGCAGCATGGTCTATGACAACCAGCGTGTCGTCATGCGGCGTTTCGTCAAAAACTGGCCGCGGGGAAAAAAGATCATCCTGCAAAGCGGCTGGGCGGAATTTGCGGCGCCGCCCGACTGCCCGTATATCAAAATCGTCGGCAAGGTGTCGCACGATCAACTCTTCCGTCACGCTTCCATGGTCATCCATCATGGCGGCGCAGGCACGACCGCCAGCGTGTTGCACGCCGGCGTGCCGCAAATCGTGGTGCCGCACATTGGCGACCAAAAGTTTTTCGGCCAGGAAATCGAACGGCTCGGCTGCGGATTCCGTCTCAAACAAAAGTCCTGGCCGCAGGAGCTCTATCTTGCGACGGAGCGCATCACCGCCGATCCGGCCTATCTAGCTCGGGCGGCCGAAGCCCGCGAAATTCTGCTGACGGAAAACGGCCCGGCGCAGGCCATCGCCGAGCTGGAGCGTTTTGTGGCTGGAAAAAAGACGCCCGCGCCGCAGCCGGAACGGTTGACGCCCGGCCGGGTGGCCCAAGCCTAGAGCCCGTGGGATTTCGTCCACGGGCTTAACCAATGGCTCCCGCCCTTTGGACGACCGATCAACGATTTGGTCGGAGCCAATGGATAATCTTGAATTTTGGCCGGTCGGCTGGATCGGCGAACCATATTTTATATCGCCGTCGCGCGTTAGTTCGTCATATTACTCATTAGGATGCGCGAATCTGGAGCCAGGCCAAGACCCTCGCGTTCCGCGGCCAGCCCTGGCGCGAGCGGCGCCGCCCGCGCGCTCAAACAGGCCGAGGCCAAATACCGCGCTATTTTTGAAAATGCCCGGGAAGGCATCCTGCAGACCACGCCTGAGGGGACGATCATCACCGCAAATCCGGCCATCGCCCGGATATTGGGCTACGCCTCGGCCGACGAACTCGTCCGGGCCGCTCCGCCGATGCCGAGCTTTTATGTGGAAGCCGAGAGACGAGCCGAAATGCAACGCCTGCTGCGGGAGCATTTGGCGGTCGTGGATTTTGAAGTCCAATGGCGGCGCAAAGATGACACCGTGATCTGGGTCTCGGTCGACATCCATGTGGTCCAGGACGAAAAAGGGAGACCTCATTATGAAGGCACGGTCAGAGACATCACCGAGTTGAAGCGTGCGGAAGAGGCCCTTCGTCTAAACGAAAAACACTACCGGTCCCTCTTCGACAATATGCTCAACGGTTATGCCTATTGCCGGATGCTCTATGCGGACGGCCGCGCGGTGGATTTTACCTACCTCAGCGTCAACCATGCGTTCGAGCTCTTGACCGGACTGAAAGACGTCGTGGGAAAATGCGCCTCGGTGGTCATTCCCGGCTTGCGCGAACACAATCCGGAGTTGTTGGAAGCCTACGGCCGCGTGGCGACGACCAGGGAGCCCGAGCGGTTTGAAAGCTATGTCCGAAGCCTGGACATGTGGTTTTCAATCTCGGTCTACAGTCCGGCTAAAGGGCACTTTGTCGCCCTCTTCGATGTCATCACCGAACGCAAGCGCGCCGAGGCGGCGCTGCGCGAGAGCGAGGAGCGCTACCGGCTGCTCTTCGAAAACAACCCCCTCCCCATGTGGCTCAACGATGCCGACACCATGGGGTTTCTGGCCGTCAATGAATCGGCGGTGCAACATTACGGCTACACGCGCGAGGAGTTTCTGGCCATGACCGTCCGAGATCTCCACCCGCCGGAAGACATCCCACGGCTGCTGCAGTTCTTCGACCAAGGGCGGGCCCACGGCCGGCGCACGAGCGAATGGCAGCACCGGCGCAAGGACGGGACCGTCATCAAGGTGGAGGTGACCTCCTGCTCGCTCCGGTTCGGAGGCCGCAACGCCCGGCTGGCGCTCGCGGCCGACATTACGGAAAAGAAACTGCTCGCGGAAAAATTTCTTCACGCGCAGCGGCTCGAGAGCATCGGCATGCTGGCCGCCGGGATCGCCCACGACCTCAACAATGTGCTCGCGCCGATCCTGTTTGCCGCGCCGATGCTGCGCGAAAACTTGTCCGCCCCGCGGGACTTGAAGATTCTCGATTCGCTCGAGCTCAACGCGATGCGCGGCGCCGGCCTCGTGAAACAGATTCTCGGATTCGCACACAGCACCACCGGCGAGCTGCGCCCCACGCAAGTCAAACACCTCGCGCAGGACATCGTCAACGTCGTCGAGGAAACCTTCCCAAAATCCATCCAGCTCCGATCCGCGATCGCCGCCGATCTTTGGACCGTGCAGGGCAATCCTACGCAAATTCACCAAGTACTGCTCAATCTGTGCGTCAACGCCCGCGACGCCATGCCCCAAGGCGGCACCCTCAGCATTACCGCGGCCAACCGCCACCTCGACGAGAAACAATCCGAAGGGATGCCCGGCGCGCGCCCGGGCCCCTGGCTGATGATCGAAGTCGCCGACACCGGCACCGGCATCGCTCCCGAGATCATGACCCACATCTGGGACCCATTTTTCACCACCAAGGGCGTGGGCAAAGGCACCGGCCTCGGTTTGTCCACCGTCCGCGGAATCATCACCAGTCATCATGGCTTTATCCAGGTCGACACGGAGGTGGGCCGCGGCACCACTTTTCGCGTCTTCCTGCCGGCCGCCGACGAGAACTCGGCCGACCACAGCGGTGCGCCCACCTTCTCCGCCCCTCTGGGAGCCGGCGAACTCATTCTGGTCGTCGACGACGACGTTGCGATCCGGGAAACCGTCGCGGCCATCCTGGACAAGCACAACTACCGCATCCTAATCGCCGGCGACGGCATCGAAGCCGTCAACCATTTGACCGCGCACCCCGGTGAAATCGCGCTGGTCGTCACCGACGTGGACATGCCGTACCTCGGCGGCGGCGCGCTCGACCGCATTGCCACGCAGCTTTATCCCGATCTTCGGGTGCTCGTCATCAGCGGATTATCGATCGAAGAAAGCAACGACTCGCCGCCCGAAACGGCGAAAAATCCAAACCACGATTTTCTGCTCAAGCCCTTCATGCCCGAGACGCTGCTCAAGACCGTCCACCGCCTGCTTCATCCGTAGCCGCCCGTCGAGCTTCGCTCACGGGCGGCTAGGGTCATTTGCCAATGCCGTGGGCCCGGAAGCCGATGGCGCGCAGTTGGGCCAGATCGAGAATATTTCGCCCGTCAAAAATAAACGCAGGCTTGGCCATGACGGCATAGATTTTTTCGTAGTCGAACTTCTTGAATTCGTCCCACTCGGTCGCGATCGCGAGGGCGTGGGCGCCCTGGGCCGCGGCGTAAACATCTTGCGCCACGCTGAGCCGGCCGGCCTGGGCCGGGTCGGCCGCCGCCGCATTTTCGCCCAGCACATCGCACCGGATGTTCTCCGCCGGGACCATCGGGTCATACACCACGACCTGGGCATGCTCCGCCAGCAAATCGCGGCAGATGGCGATGGCCGCCGACTCCCGGGTGTCGTTGGTGTCTTTTTTGAAGGCAAAACCCAGCACGGCGATTTTCTTCCCGGCCACGGAATTGAACAAGGCGCTCGTGATCCGGCTGGCAAAACGATGTTTCTGCCAGTCGTTCATCTTGACCACGTTTTCCCAGTAGGCCGCCACCTCCGGCAAACCGAAATGCTCGCAGAGATAAACCAGGTTGAGGATGTCTTTCTGGAAACAGGAGCCGCCAAAACCCACGCTCGCCTTCAAAAACTTCGGCCCGATGCGGGAGTCCCGGCCGATGGCGTGCGCCACTTCGTCCACGTCCGCGCCCGTCGCTTCGCATAACGCGGAAATGGAGTTGATCGATGAAATGCGTTGGGCAAGAAACGCATTGGCCACGAGTTTGGAAAGTTCGGAGGACCAGAGGTTGGTCAGCAGGATGCGGTCGCGCGGCACCCAGCGCGCATAAACGCCGGCCAGCGTTTGGGCCGCCGCTTCGCCTTCCGGCGTCCGTTCGCCGCCGATAAGCACGCGGTCGGGCACCTCGAGGTCGGCCATCGCCGTGCCTTCGGCGAGAAACTCCGGGTTCGACAACACTTGAAACTTTGTGTGGTTCCCGTTCGCCGAAAGGATCTCCTTGATCGTCTCGGCCGTTTTTACCGGGATGGTCGATTTCTCGATGATGATTTTCGGCGTCTTCGCTACCGCTGCAATCGTCCGGGCCACCGATTCGACGTAACGCAGGTCCGCCGCGCGGCCGGCACCCACGCCATAGGTCTTGGTCGGTGTGTTCACCGCCACAAAAATCAGGTCGGCCGCCTGAATCGCGCCCTCGACGTCAGTCGAGAAAAACAGGTTCTTTCCGCGCGTCCGGCGCACCACTTCGTCCAGGCCCGGCTCGTAGATCGGCAGTTTGTCCGAATTCCAGGCGGCGATGCGCGCGGCATTCATGTCCACCACCGTCACTTGGATGTCCGGCGCCTTGGCCGTGATCATCGCCATAGTGGGGCCGCCCACGTAACCGGCGCCGATGCAGCAAATTTTCATGAGGATAAATTTTTGGCGGTTTGCCGTTCCAAATCCAAGGCCAATTTTCAGTTAAAACGTTGCACAACCGACACAAACCGCCGGGCCGCTTCCTGCAGCCCCGTTTCGTCAAGCACGCCAAAACTCAGCCGAACGAAGTTCTTCGGCGCGTCGTCGCCAAAGCAAAGTTCGCCCGGCACGTAGAGCACCCCGGCCTCGACGCACGCGCGGCAAAAGAGCGACTCCGCCCCCGTTTCCATCCCTGGCGGCGCCTCCAGCCAGAGATATAGGCCGCCCGCCGGCTCGGCCCAGCGCCATCCGTCGGCGCGCAGCCCCGCGCTTTCGAGCGCCGTGTGCAGCGCGCGCATTTTGCGCGCATAGGCCGGCCGGATTTTCCGCAGATGGGCGTCGAAGGTGGAGTCCGCCAGGACCTGTTCGCACACCGCCTGGTTAAAATTGGCCGTGCCAAAATCGTGGTGCCCTTTGGCATTGAGCATCGCCGCCAGCCAGGCCTCGTCCGTGCAGACGCCCCACCCGACCTTCAACCCTGTGGCAAAGGGCTTGGTGAAGGTCGATAGATAAAGCTTGGGAAATTCCCGCCAAGCCTCCAAGCCGAGCACGCTGGGTGCCCCGTGGGGTTGATCAAAATAGAGTTCGCGATAGGCCGCGTCCTCAATGATCGGCACGAACAACCCGTGGCGCGCCAGCGTTTCGGCGAGAGCGGTCTTTTCTTTTTTCGCCAGGCTGCGCGACGAGGGATTCGCGAAATAGCTGACAAAATACACCGCCTTCACCCGCCCA
>JBEKQH010000112.1:0-6137 GCA_049519915.1 Opitutaceae bacterium | reverse complement strand
ACGAATTCAGCCTTTCTAGGTGGAGCGGCTTGACCTCAAGACGCTCTCAGCGCGTTGAGGTCAACGCGCTCCACCCGCGCTGCCGCGCGAAACAGTTCATTGGCTTGTTCCAGGCAAGCCGCGCAGCGGCTTGCTTAGGGTCTCTGGATGACAATGATGAAGGCCGGCCAATCCACGTATTCCTCGCTTCATTCGGAATGACAAAACTAGACTTCTTCTTTTGGACTCTGGTCTCAAATTCCTGCCGCCATGAAGATTCTTCCGCTTGATCCCGCGGCCAATGCGACCCCGGAGGCATTGCGGGCGTTCTTGTCCGATTGTCGTGCGGTCGCGGCGGAGCGCGGCGAGGCCCAGCTCGTGAGCATTTCCATCGGGGTGGAGGCACTCGATCCATTGGCCGTCCTCGAGTCGATTTTTGAGGCGAACGAGCTGCATTTCTATTGCGAGCGGCCGGCGCAGAATTTTTCGGTCGCGGGCGCCGAAACGGCGGTAGCCGGCGAGGCCGTTGGGCCGGGCCGATTTGCCGCCGTGCAGCGTTTCATTGACGACACGCTCGCCCGGACGATCGCCGTCGGCGACCAATCGGCGCCTTTCGCGGGGCCTCATTTTTTTACGACCTTTGCCTTCGCCGACCACACGGAGGCGGGCGAGCCTTTTCCCGCCGCGCGCGTTTTCGTCCCGCGCTGGCAGGTGGCCCGAGTGGGCGAGCACACGGTCGCCGTGGCCAACTTGCTGGTCGAGCCTGGGGTAGATTTGGAGACGCTAGCGAACCGGGTTTGGCGGGCCCATGCCAAGTTTCGCGCCTTCGACTATGCGCGGCCCGATTTTTCTGCCGCGCCCGCCGGCGCGGCAGAAATCTCCCTCTCCGAGGCCGGTGACTATGCCGCAACCGTGCGCCGCGGTTTGGCCTTGATCGAAGCCGGGCCGGTTCAAAAAATTGTGCTGGCGCGGGCCAAGGACTTGGTGGCGTCGCGGCCGCTGCACCCCCTCCGGTTGCTCAATGGCTTGCGCCAGCGTTTCTCGGACTGCTATGCGTTTTCCGTGGCCAACGGCTGCGGCCAAAGCTTTATCGGGGCAAGTCCGGAACGTCTTTTGCGGGTGAACAACGGAGCGATGCTGACCGAAGCGCTGGCCGGGTCCGCCCGCCGCGGCACGACCGCCAGCGACGATGCGGCCCTGGCGGCGGCACTTTTGCACAATGACAAAGACCGCCGCGAGCACCGCCTCGTGCTCGATTCCATCGTTCGCCGTTTGGCGCCGCTTGGGTTGGAACTGGACTTTGCCGAGAAGCCGGCTTTGCGGCGGCTCGCCAACGTCCAGCACCTGCATACGCCGGTGCAGGCGGCGCTTCCCGTTGGCGTGCGTCTGCTCGACGTGCTCGCGCGCCTGCATCCGACGCCGGCGGTCGGCGGGTCGCCGCGCGAGCAAGCGGTGCCGCCGATCCGCGAGATCGAGGGTTTTCCGCGCGGCCTCTATGCCGGTGCATTGGGCTGGATCGATGCGCGCGGCGACGGCGAGTTTTTTGCCGGCTTGCGGGCGGCGCTCATCAACGGCGAACGCGCCCGCCTCTATGCCGGCGCCGGCATCGTGGCGGGTTCGTCGCCCGAGAAGGAATGGGCCGAAACCGAGCTGAAGTTTGGCGCCATCCAGGAGGCGCTGCTCGGTTGAAGCAACAGGTCTCAGGTGTCAGGTCACAGGTCTCAGGCGAAAAGCAAAAAGAGGGCGAACCTGCTCCTGATACTTGAAACCTGACACCTGATACTTTTCCGATTAGTGATATAAAAATGTCCGCGCTCACCCTCGATTTTAGCAACGTCAATTCGCTCTGGAGCGGCGTGCTCGCGGAGACGCTCGCGCGCTGTGGGGTGGCGCATGCGGTGATTTCGCCGGGTTCACGCTCGGCGCCGCTTGCGTTCGCTTTGGCGCGGCATCCGCGCATAGAGGCGGTTCCCGTGCTCGACGAGCGGTCGGCGGCCTTCTTTGCCCTCGGACTCGCGAAGAAAGGCGGCCGGCCGGTCGTGCTCGTCTGCACCAGCGGCACGGCGACGGCAAACTTCTTTCCCGCCCTTATCGAGGCGCACGAGAGCGGGGTGCCCTTGATCGTGTTGACGGCCGATCGTCCGCCGGAGTTGCGCGACTGCGCCTCGGGGCAGACGGTCGACCAGCAAAAAATTTACGGAGGCTATGTCGAGTTCTACCACGAGCTCGCCGTGCCCGAGACAAGCGAATCGCTCCTGCGTTATCTACGGCAAACGGTCGCACAGGCCTGCGCGCGTTCCCTCTATGGGCCGGTGCATCTCAACTGCCCCTTCCGCGATCCGCTCGTGCCGGTGGACGACGGTGCGGCACGGGCGTTCGCCGATCAAATCGACGAATCCTTCTTCGCGCACCTCGGTCCGGGGGCGGCGCCGGAACCGGCTCGCGTGACTTGGCCGCCTACTGCCGGCGCGCGCGGCCTGATGGTGGCGGGCCCACAGCCGCCGAGCGCGGCCACGGCCTCGGCCCTAATGAAACTGGCCTCTACGCTCGGCTGGCCGGTGCTGGCCGACGCGCTCTCGCCGCTGCGGCATCATGTTGCCGGTGCGGCGAACGTCATCACGACCTATGACGCGATTCTCCGCAGTCCGCGGGCGGCGAGCGAGCTTGCGCCCGACCAAGTCATTTGTTTCGGCGGCTGGCCCACCAGCAAGGTGTTGCGCGGCTGGCTGGAGCAAACGCAAGCTGCGACGATCATGGTCGCGCCGGGCCCGGCCAATCGCGACGCCTTGCATGGCCGCACGCGCCATTGCCCGGTGTCGGCCGAATGTTTCTCCGTGCCGGATACGCTGCCGGGCGATCCCGCCTACGCTCTGCGGTGGCGCCGGGCGGAAACGGCTGCGCGCGGCAGCCTGGAGGGTCGGTTGCGGCCGCTAGATGAGCTATTCGAAGGCAAGGCGGCGTGGCTGCTGGCCCAACACCTGCCGGTCGGGACGCCCCTCTTCGTTGCGAACAGCATGCCGGTGCGCGACGTCGAGTGCCTCTGGCCGCCCAACGACCGCGGTTGCGAGCTGTTCTTCAATCGCGGCGCAAACGGCATCGATGGCACGCTCTCGACGGCGCTGGGCGTCGCCCACGCCGGGGATCGGCCGGCGGTCTTGCTGACCGGGGATCTTGCGTTGTTGCACGACACGAACGGATTTCTGCTGCGGCCGAAACTGCGCGGATCGCTGACGGTCGTGCTCATCAACAACAACGGCGGCGGCATTTTTGAGCATTTGCCGGTGGCCCGGTTCGATCCGCCGTTCGAGGAATTTTTTGCCACCCGGCAGGAGGTGGATTTTGCGCGGCTCGGTCCCGCCTATGGCGCGACGCATGTGGCGGTGCGCGACTGGCGGCATTTCACCGCCCTCATTTCCGTCCTGCCGTCGAACGGTGTGCGCGTGCTGGAAATCCGGACGGACCGAAAGCGCGACGCGGTCACGCGGAAGAACCTTTTTGGCGAGGCGGCGGAAGCGGCCGAGCGGGCGCTCTGCGAGCATCCAACATCCAAGGACAAGCTGAAGTGACTGGTATCAAG
Source organism: Opitutaceae bacterium (assembly GCA_049519915.1). Lineage (GTDB taxonomy): Bacteria > Verrucomicrobiota > Verrucomicrobiia > Opitutales > Opitutaceae > DASRHD01. The sequence goes on along the minus strand of JBEKQH010000112.1, from coordinate 2,581 downwards.
GGTCAGGAAGGTGTGCACCGAGCGCGCTCTTGTTACTGGATACCTGTGACCTGCCGATTTTCCAATTTTAGGGCATGTTTTAATTAAGAAGCCAGGAACCCAGGAAATTATTCATGGTTTCCTAATTAACTTATCTGTACTCTGTGCATCGACATTCGGAGGAAATTTTCTAATTATTGGTCCAATGAAAACCGAGTGGCGCGCGGCCAAAACCTACTCCGACATTCTCTACCACAAGGCGGGCGGCATCGCGAAGATCACCATCAACCGTCCGGCGAAGCGCAATGCCTTCCGTCCGGAAACGGTGCAGCAGATGTTCGCCGCCTTCACCGACGCCCGCGACGATCAGGACATCGGCGTGGTGCTGCTGACCGGAGCCGGTCCCCATACCGACGGGAAATACGCGTTCTGTTCGGGCGGCGACCAGAGCGTGCGCGGCCCGGCCGGCTATGTCGGCGAGGACGGGGTCCCGCGCCTCAACGTTCTCGATCTGCAGAAGCTGATCCGCTCCATGCCGAAAGTCGTCATTGCGTTGGTGGCCGGCTATGCCATCGGCGGCGGGCATGTGCTGCATGTGGTCTGCGACCTTACGATTGCTGCGGACAACGCCGTCTTCGGCCAGGTCGGCCCCAAAATGGGCAGTTTCGACGGCGGTTTTGGCTCGAGTTATCTCGCCCGGCTGGTGGGACAAAAGAAAGCCCGCGAAATCTGGTATCTTTGCCGCCAATACGACGCACAACAGGCGCTCGACATGGGCCTGGTCAACGCCGTTGTGCCGGTGCGCAAGCTTGAGGCGGAGGGCGTGAAGTGGGCCGGCGAGATCCTCGGGCACAGTCCGCTCGCCATCCGCTGCCTCAAGGCCGCCTTTAACGCCGACGTGGATGGCCAGGCCGGCCTGCAGGAGCTGGCGGGGAACGCCACCTTGCTCTATTATATGACGGGGGAGGCGAAAGAATTTCACCGGGCGCAGCGGGAAAAGCGCAAGCCCGACGCGAAGAAATTTCCGTGGCTCCCGTAAGGGTCTCGGACTGACAGATGGCATGGCTACACGGCCACGGATCCATCTTGGCCATTCGCGCGGCAGCGCGGGTGGAGCGCGTTGACCTCAACGCGCTGAGAGCGTCTTGAGGTCAAGCCGCTCCACCTAGAAAGGCTGAATTCGTGCGCAAGTGGCATCCGTTTATTGGCAGCTCCCAACGCAAAACTCCGTTTTGCCCCCGACGGGAAAGAAACAGGGGCTGTTTCCTAGAAGCGAAAGCGAAGGATCTCACCTAACCTGAGATTCCTCGTTTCCCTCGGAATGACAGACGGCGGATAATCCGCCCTACCAAAAAGCCGGGGTCGGCGACCCCGGCTTAAATTACAAACGAAGCTTTCTTTAAGCTTCGGGTTGAGGGCGTGTCTTATTTCAAAACAGGCCCTGACGTTCGCGAAGCGTCTCAGGCTTTGCCTAAGGATGCCCGCAGGGCCGGAATCTGTCCGGAGGAGCCGAGCTTGTCGTTGCGGCTGGCGATAAACTTCGCGTATTCGTCGATGAAAATCTTCCCCGGCGGACGGAAGTCGAACTCGGACGGCTTGTCGCGGAAGAACTCGCGATGCACGCGGGTCCAGACAAGGCGGCCGTCGGTGTCGATATTGATCTTGGTTACGCCCAGCTTGGCGGCGGGCAGGTATTCGTTGATATCGACGCCCATCGAGCCGGCGATCTTGCCGCCGGCGGCATTGATGCGGTCCACTTCTTCCTTCGGAACGCTGGAGCTGCCGTGCATGACCAGCGGAAAGCCGGGGAGGCGGGCCTTGATTTTCTCGAGCACGTCGAAGTGCAGCGATTGGCGGCCCTTGAATTTATAGGCGCCGTGGCTGGTGCCGATGGCGCAGGCGAGGGAATCGCAACCGGATTTTTTCACGAAATCCTCGGCTTCGACCGGATTCGTCAGGGTCGCATGGCCGTCCTCGACCTTGATGTCTTCCTCGACGCCGCCGAGCATGCCGAGCTCGGCCTCGACCGACAGGCCCTTTTGGTGGGCGGCCGTCACGACGCGCTTAGTGATCGCGACGTTCGTGTCGTAGGGCTCATGGGAGGCGTCGATCATCACGGAGCTGTAGAAGCCGGACTTGATGCAATCGTAGCAGGTCTCTTCGTCCCCGTGGTCGAGGTGGACGGCAAAAATGGTCTCGGGGAAAATCTCGGCGGCGGCGCGGATGATCGCCTCAAGCATGCGCTTGTCGGTGTATTTCCGCGCGCCCTTCGAAATCTGGATGATGAACGGCGCCTTGGAGTCGGTGCAGCCGCGGAAGAGGCCCATGGCCTGCTCGGCGTTGTTGATGTTATAAGCGCCGACGGCGTATTTACCGTAAGCGTGTTTGAAGAGTTGCGCGGTGGTGACGATCATGGTGGGAAATCAGATAGAAAAAGTAACTTCCCACCGCCCACCGTTTCCCGCAAGGGTATTCTCTGCGCAGATTTGGCGAATGGATGCGCGGTTTTTGTCCATAGGATGGGCGACCGAAACCGACCCGGAGGCGGTGGCCAGGAAAGGCAGGGCGCGTTATCCCTCGCACGCCGTAGCTTTAGCGGAGG
>JBEKQH010000111.1:0-6159 GCA_049519915.1 Opitutaceae bacterium | reverse complement strand
CGCCGCGGCGCTCGAATTTGCGCTGGCCGGTCCGCGGTTGAAATTTTCCGGCGACGCTTTGGTCGCGCTCTGTGGCGGCGGATTTGGCGATCTGCCCGATTGGCGGCTGGTGCGGGTGCGGGCGGGCGGGGAACTGTCCTTGGAAAAATGTCGCGCCGGGTGCCGCGGTTATCTTGCGATCGCCGGCGGCCTCGATGTTCCGCTCGTGCTTGGCGGCTGTGGCACGGACTTGCGCGGAGGCTTTGGGGGGCACGAAGGCCGTGCGCTCACCGCCGGAGATGTTTTAAAGGTGCGCCGAGGCGTCCTCGAAGCGCACACCCTGAGGCCGGATGCAGCCCTGCATCACTTCGTGGCGCCGGAAATCCGACCCCATTATTCGCGCTCGCCCACGGTCCGGGTCGTGCGCGGCGCGGAGGCGGAGGATTTTTCCGGCGAATTTTTCGAACAGGCCTTCACGATCGGAGCTCGTTCCGACCGCATGGGGATACGGCTCACCGGTCCGACGATCGAACGACAGGCGGGATTGGGCGACCCAATTTCTTCGCCGGTTGCGCCCGGGGTTATCCAGGTGCCCCCCGACGGCCAGCCGATCGTCCTCATGGCCGATGCGCAGACCCTGGGTGGCTATCCCAAGATTGCCCGCGTGATTTCGGTCGATTTACCCTTGCTGGCGCAACTTCGGCCGGGTGACACGGTACACTTTGCCGATGTGCCCCTCGACGAGGCGCGCCGGCTTTGGCTGGCGCGCGAACACGCGCTGGCTATCTTGCGCGAGGGGCTGGCCGGAAAGCTGCGCTGAACGGAAAAGCCCCGGACTTATTTTTACAGAAGATCGCGAAGGACACGAAGAGATTTCTGGAATTCTACCATCAAACGCAAAAGCAGGGCATGATTGGAAATTTGGTGCAGGATCAACTTAGTCGCTTCGTTTTCTTCGCGATCTTCTGTAAGACAAAATTGAATTGAATATCATCGACCTTAATTGCGATCTGGGCGAAGGCGCCGGGCACGACGCCGCGTTGATGCCGCTGGTCAGCTCAGTCAGCATCGCTTGCGGCGGGCACGCCGGCGACGAGGCGACGATGCGCGCGACCATCGCGTTGGCGGAAAAATATGGCGTGGCCATCGGCGCGCATCCGGGCTTCGCCGACCGGGAAAATTTTGGCCGGCTCGAGCTGGCGCTTTCCGCGGAAGAAATCTGGGCTCTCACCATCCGGCAAATCATGGCCTTGCGGGCGCTGACTCCTTTGCGCCATGTGAAGCCGCATGGCGGCCTTTATAACCGGGCGGCGCGCGATCCCGCGGCTGCCGGCGCGGTGGCCGACGCCGTTTGCGCGGTGGACTCAAAATTGATCTTGTTTGCACTCGCCGGCAGCGAACTGGTGAAGGCGGGTCGGGCGCGCGGGCTGCGGGTGGCGGAGGAAGCCTTTGCCGACCGCACCTATCAGGCCGACGGCTCGCTCACGCCGCGTTCGCAACCCGACGGGCTTATCCGCGATGAAAAACAGGCGCTGGCCCAGGTGCTGCGCCTGATTCGCGACGGTAAGATTCGGGCCGTTGACGGCACCGACCGGTCAATCGCAGCCGATACGGTTTGTCTTCACGGCGACAGCCCGCAGGCGGTGGCGTTCGCCCAGAGATTGAAAGAGGGACTCACGACGGCGGGGATTGAGATTAGGGCGTGTTTTTAAAATAAAACGCAATGTCGTTTGCGTCCGGAGGAGCTGGCCGCAAGGCGCGGCAGAGGGCGGATATCCTCAGAGAGGCTATCCCCCTCTGCCGGAACGCCGCGGCCGCTCCTCTCGGCGCAAACCCTCCGGGCTAAGGCTGCACTAAGCGCGGAGCGGCGTTGTCGTCGAGGGCCAGGGCCCGCTGGGCATTGGCACCTCGACTCCGCCTGGCTCTGCGCTTTTGCAGCCGATAGCGACACACGTTTTATTTCAAAAACACGCCCTAACCCGACGGCGCGGTGGCCTGCAATTTTCTCACCAACTCCTGGAACGTCGATGGGAGTTGCACGGGCAAGCCGGTCGGCGTGGGACCGGCCGATTTTTCTTCCTCGGGTGGTGGGACGAGCTTCCACGCGTCCAAATCCAGGGCCGATGAGAGTTGAATATAGGCCAGGGTCCCCCGTTTCACGATCACATAGGCGGGATACCGCTGGTCTAATAGCGTCTGTTCCCGATTGAACGCATCCTGAAGCGCCTGCTGACCGGAGGTGGCAACGGCGTTGCGCCAGCTGTTTGGGCCTTGGGTCGACGACGTCGTCAGGCCCAAGGCGCTTTGCGTGGTGACCTCCTGGGATTGGCTGAGGGACTGGAGAGCGCCGATCGCCGCCCCGTTTATATAGGGGAATAATTCAACCGCGGTCGGCGGCGGCACGTAGTAACCGCGCACGCCGGCCCGCGCATCGCTATCCAGCGCGACACCGTTGAGGTGGAGTTCCGTCCCATCGGTAAAAACGATGGTGTTGGCACTGATGCCGATGCGGTCCGCCACATTCTTGATCGAAGCCGCGCCATAAATCTTTGTGCCATAGGGCAGCCTGATCACATTGCCGTTGAATTTGACGTTTTCGGCGACCTGCATTTCCACCATCCCGCCTAGATCGAGGGTGGTGACATCGGTTTGAAAAATCACCGGGATTAACTGGCCCTTCGGCAGGAAATTCCCGGTATCGAACCCGCTGGGCCTCCGAACCGGACGCACTTCATTGTCCTCGCGCTTGTAGACGGTCAGGGCCGCCAGATCCAACGTGCCTGTCTGAATTTGCAGAGGCCGACCCGCTCGCGGCTTCCGGCCTGGTTCGTCCTCTTCTCCGTTGTCGTCCGAGCTTGCCCCATCGGCGGAAATTCCGGCGCCGTGTTCGTCGATCACGCCCGCGGCCAGCACGTCCCCCCCAGCTTGTTTGGACGCAGGCGGCGCCGCGGCCGCGTCAGGCTTTTTGCCTTCGGCGGTCACTATCCTCACCGTATCGAGAAATCCTCTCTCCGCCGGGATTTCGACTGCCGCCGCCGGCTCCGGAGGTTTCGTTTCCACCCGCTCCGACTCGGCGAGCGGACCGTTGTCTTGAGCGTTCAAGGGACCGACTTCGGTAAAATTGGCGCCGGCGTTTGTCGCCCGTCGGGTCTCCACTTTCGCCGCCGGAGAGGATGGCGCCAAGGCCGCAGTCGGGAGGGTCGTCGGATACCCTTTGGGTCGCATGATCACATAGCCGATCACCAGTATCAGCACGACCAGCGCAAAATAAAAAAGAAAGCCCCAGCGGGTCGAGTTGTCCCGCGCCGGCCGGACAACGAGATTACGGAGAAATCGACGGGTGGCCGGCTTCATGGGAGAGAGAACGTCGCAGACAATCAATGTTTACCACCCAGCCGCAGGGTCATTCGAGGGGAATAGCTTTCGCACCGCCGCGGCCTCCGGTGGCAGCAACAGACGCCAATCATTGCGGGGCGAAAGGCGATAACCCTGGACAAACAACCACATCGTGTCGCATTGACCGGGAAAAAGCTGCGCGGCCACTTGTTGCGAACAGGTGATCGGGATTTCCGTGTTGGCGACCTTGAGGCGGACCTCGCCGGAATCCAAATTCAAGACGCTGTTTGTCGCATTTGACCATTCGATCTTGAAAACCAGCAAATCGCGGTCGGCAAACTGGCTGATGTCCACCAGGGTAACCGGCGAATTGTTCCATAACACCGTCCGTCCAATCGCCAAAGTGCGGAACTCCGGAACCGTCTGTCGGAAAGTCCGGTCAAAGCGCGCGCGTTCGATGGTCTTGATGGCAGCGACCGTGTCGACCTCGTAGGGTTTCATGACCGGGGCTCTCGCCAGGGCGCTGTCCAATTCGTCGGCGACGTCTTCAAACGAGTACGTCCGCTGAAAAACCGAGTCGCCAGAACGGCCAACGTTCAGCAGAAAAGTATAGATGTTGTTCCCGACGCGGATATTCAAATTGGTCATCCCTTCCGTGACGGTCGGATAGAGATCCACTTGGTTTTTTTTGGGATCAAAGGCGATCTGGACAATTTTGCTGCCGATTTTGATGTCGTCGATTTTCGCCCCCGCGGCGAAATTGATGCTCGTGACCATCAGCGGCCTCAAGCTGATGGTTTCAACGCGGTTGGACGAAAGGGCGATGGGCCCGGCCATCCCGGCCGAGGGCTCCGCACCCGCCCAAACCGCGAGGATCAACGAAAGGATGACGCAGATCGTTTTCATGGCGTCTTCTCCGAAGAAAGTTTGACCGCCCTGGCCGCTGCCGCGGCGAGATCCGTGGCAAAGAAATCAGCCTCCTTGATTTCAAACAGGTCGTTCAACCGCCAGCCAAGCAGGTTGTCCGATCCGCTGGGAAAATTGAAAAATTGCACGCCCCAATAAAACCGGTTGGTCACAACGCCGTCCGGTGACCGGCTCGTCATGACACCCCGGGCCATGGCCCGGGCCTCCAAGGGGCCGCCCGAGACGATGCGAACGCCATCCTTCTCGTCCAACGTGAACACCTGAACGTAATCGCGCCGGCTCTGCCGCCTGCTTTCCGACGCCTGGGCCCGCAGCTTTCGAGCGCAGGAGGGGGTGAGATATCGATCCAGTTCGGGTGCATATCCATTTTGGGTCCTCGTCAATGCGGATTCGACCACGTCGCGCACGAGCGCGTTGAATCGTTCGCCGTTCATGCCGAGCGGCCCAATTTTCCCGGTCAGCGGCTGATGGGCCGCCGTAAACCCGACAACCGGCGGAATCTGTCGGGCCCGGGCGGCCAGGTGGCCCAGGCTCGTCAGCAAAAGGAAGAGGCCAAACGCCTGAGCCGCGATCATATAGAGGCAATAGCGCCCAAAATGGGCGCCCCGAGAAAGAGGGTCTTCATCGGTTGGAATATCCAGGAGCGAAAAATTCATCGGGCACCTCGGGTGTTTTCAGGGGTGGCTATTTCTTCTATATAAAAGGAGAACGGATTGACCGCGGAGGGGGTGTTCGGCGTGAGAATAATTCGGGCCGCAAACGGGAGGCGGACGACTCCGCGCGCAGGCTCCTGGCGGAAGGAAAGTTCGAAGGATCCCCGGACGAGGACGGACACCCTTTTCGAGTCGGCGTCGAAAACCATATCGCCGGGATCAACCGCGGAGAGCCGGAGCGACTGGCAGATGCCTTTTTTACGAACGGCTTCCATGTTTCTCGTGAAGGTCGAATCGGCGGCCGTCATGATCCCCGGCGAAACCATTCCCCTGATAAAGGGCCGAAAGGCGGCACCGTCCGGCGTAAATTCATAAAGAGCTGGAAGCACGGCCGTAAGGAATAAATTTAATTGGTCGTAATCCGGCCTGATTCCCTCGCCGAGCCAAGCCCGCGTCGACTCCCGCAATGTTGGCCCGCCGTCGAAGGCGAGGGGCGCCGATTTCGGCGTGAGAAAATAAATAAGCCATCCGCTCCCCGCCGCGGCCCAGATGAGTCCGGTCGAAATCAGCATCCATCCCGCCGTGCGTCGCGACCACGCCGTGCGTCGCCATTCGTCGCGGATGGCCCCATTCTTAACCCCGTCCTTCAAGGACGACGGAGGCTGGCGGCCCGAAATCGTCTGGGGCAGGTTGATGGGGGGCGATGAGTCCACGCCACAGAGTAGCACCGAAATGCACGCGACCTTTTTCTTTTTGCGGCAAATTATGCGCTCATTTCCGCGCCACCAGGATTCCCTCACGGCAACGCCGCCAACGCACTTTCACGGGTCGCACCCATGGCGATGGCATTGTTCAGCGCCGCCTCGGAATCGATCACGCCAGGTATGTTCGCATTGCTCTTCATCCAGCCGTCGATCTTCTGTCCGAAAATTTCCGGATTTTCCTCGGCAATCGTCTGCCTGATCTCGATCGGCCTCCCCGGCAGGCACATCACCACCGGAACCGGACGCCCATGTCGGGTGAACGCCAGGTTCACATATACGACCGCGTGGAGGCATTGCGCCAGACCGCGTTTCAACGCCATTTCCGTCATGTTCTTTCCCGCCACGGTAAAAAGCCGGACCAAGCTGTGCGCGATACTCCCGCCATGAATGGTGGTGATGACAGGCTCGCGCATGCCGGCGAATTCCAAGCAGGTACGCAGGGCCAGCACATGCCGGATTTCACCGACAAAGAGAGCGTCCATATCCGAACGCAAAAGGTC
>JBEKQH010000110.1:0-6164 GCA_049519915.1 Opitutaceae bacterium | reverse complement strand
GCGCTTTCTGGCAGAGATTGAGCAGTAGGTGGTTGATCTGATATAGATCGACCGCGACCAGAGGAAGTTCAGGCTCGGCCGTGCGAATCAGGGTGAGTTGCCGACCGTAGCTGTCGCCAATCATCTGGCAGAAATTCTCGATGAGCAGACCGAGATTGGCGCGCTGGAATACGGGCTCAATTTTGCGCGAAAGATAGAGGGTCTGTTTGATGAGATTGGCCGCGCGAGCGACGGCTTTCTCGATTCCATCGATGGCCGTGGCCGAGCGGGCAGAATCAACCGCCGGGTCTTGCAAAAACGTGGTATAGCCGAGAATGATCGAGAGAAGATTGTTGAAGTCGTTGCCCACCTCGGAGGCCATGGCGGCAAAACTTTCAGCGCGTTGGAGCTGCCGGAGTTGCGGCTCGGCCTGCGCTTCATGGGCCAGGTCGATCAATGAAAATAGACGGTAGGCACGGGTCCCCAGGGTCAAGCGCGTGTCCGTGGTATGCGCAAAAAGGGCGCGGCCGCTTTTGTGAATGACCCCGCCAAATGTCTTGAGCGCCGAATTGTCGCCCGCGAGGAACGCCGTATGGGCGGCCAGGCTTTGGACCGATGCCTCGGGTGGGAAAAGCATGGTGAACATAGCCCCAATAAGCTCGTTCCGCGAATAGCCGAGCAGGTCGGCAAACGCCGGATTGACGGTGACGATGGCGCCGTGCTCATCCACCAGGCAAAGACCGATGGGAAGTTTCTCCCATGCAGCAGGGAGCAGATCCGCTGAAAAGCCGTCTGGCGCGCCAGAGGTAGATGATGAAGTTCCGGGGGGTAGGTTTGTCATGCTGGCCAATGGAATACGACCGGTTTTTCAACCGTAGGATGAAGGCTTTGATGCACAGGACAAGCCTGTGCGGCCTGTTCCAGCAGGCCGGCTGATTCGGCGCTGGAGGGAAAGGGCATCCAAAGATGCGTCGTCAGGCGGACGATGCGGCGCGGCGCGTCAGCGGACATTTCTTTGGTCACTTCAAACTTTAAGCCGCGCAATTCCAATCCGTGCCGCCGGGCCGCGATCGCCATGGTGGTGGCGATGCAAGTGCCGAGCGCGGTGGCCACCAAATCGGTGGGAGAAAAAGCCTCACCGCGGCCTTGATTATCGCGCGGGGCATCGGTCGTGAGACCGCTGCCAGACGGGCCGTGGGTAGCGACACAATGGAGATCGCCTTGATATTCACCGGAAATTTTGACCATGAGGGCATTGCCTTTTTGCCCCTTTTGCGGCGCGAAGCAACGACACAAACGCAAAAATCAATAAAAGGTGCAAAGCAACGGCAAAACCGACATATAGATAGAAACCCCTAGTCCCATCACAATGCCTTCATTTCGAATAATAACTGGGATCCGCAAAGAATTTGAGCTACACAGGCTGCCTTGCGCAAAAATGAAAAGCGAGGCCAGGGCCATTCGACGCCAGCGAGATAATCTATGCGCTCCGGCGGAACGGACGTCGCGGAGGAACGCCGCGAAGCCTTTTCATCGGACGACGCAGGCACCAGGAACCCAGCAAGTTGCACCGAGACGAGCCGATCGACCGCCGCCGTGGAGCTTAGCCCGACGAACGCACCCGCGAACCGCGTCGCTCCTCGTTTTTCCGCTGTCAATGCGTACGTTCAGGCTGAATACACTGTCTAATAAGGGATAGTATAAATAGTAAAAATTGATCCCAAGATATTTCGACAACGATCGCCGTCTAGACGATAGCCGGCGCCGCCGGCCGCTTCTTCGAACCCGATAAATTTTTATCAAGGCAGCCCGCTTCTTCGGCGAAATAACGGATGTAATATAAAACGATGAAACCGACCCGTTCGCCGGAACGTCATTCTGTTCGATACGACCTCGGACATGTCGGCGCGTTGGCAGGGTCCGTCGTGAAGCTCCTCTCTTCGCGCACGTTGCAGGCTACGCCTTCCCGGCCGATTTGCGAACGCGCCCTCATGGAACATTGCCTCGTCCTCTCTTTTCCAACTATCTTACTATGCAGACCCACCGAACCCTCCTTCTTGTTCTCGCTCTTTCCAGTTTAGGCTCCGGGTGCGTGGGCAGTGGCCCAAACACCCAGCAGGGAGCCGTCATCGGCGGCGCGACCGGCGCACTGGCCGGCGCTATTATTGGCAATAACAGCCACGGACGCAATGCTCTCGGCGGCGCGGTCATTGGCGGGGTCGTCGGCGCAATCGCCGGCGGCACCATCGGCAACAGTATCGATCAACAGCGGGGAACGATTTATGGTTCGGAACGCGAGGCCACCACCGCCGTCGTCGTGGCGCAACCCCCGCCTCCGCCGCCCTCGGCGCCGACCGAATACGTGCCTCCTCAGCCCGCGCCCGGGTCGGTCTGGGTTCCCGGCTACTGGGCCTTCGACGGCTATCGTTATGTCTGGGTGGCGGGATGCTGGCAGATTCCACCTCGCTATCACTACGCCTACATCAGTCCACATTGGGCCTACCGCGACGGCGGCTATGTTTTTATCCGCGGTTACTGGCGTTAGCAGCGTGGAGGCGAAGTCCGACCCGCTGCTAGGCGCGCCCGGATTTGATTTTTTATTTGGACAAACCGGCCTTTCTGCCTTTTTTGCTGAATCCATGGCTCAATCCGGACAAAAACTCGTGACCCGCGGCAGTCTCCTGGTGGACACCGTATTAATGGCAGCTTTCTTTATTTATTTTTTTGAGATTCTGCAATCGCACGTGCCCGCCACGGAGCCCAAGTGGATCTATATCTGGGCGGCCTACGGCGCCAGCTGCCTCACCGGCGTTTTCTGGCTTGCGCTGCAAATGTTCCGGATCGTGCTGCGTTTCCATCGCGAGACAAAAAAGTGACGTCAATTGTCGTTGATGGTTGTTAGTTAGCATCTTGTGTTGTGTATTGCGCTCCGAGTTCGGCGTTCGGCATCCGCCGTCCAACATCCGGAGTCCGCCGGCAAGCATCGCGCTGGCTCTTATCGGCCGTAGCCTTGGCGAAGGCGGATTGCGCCGTTGACACCGCCCGCGACGGGCTGCTTGCCTTGTTTTTTGGGTGTTCGTGCGCCCTCTTTTTTCAACCACTAAACCATCCTTCAGATCCATGGCCAAAACCTCCGTGAAAAAGCCCCGCGTTGCCAAATCCGCAAAAAAACACCAAACGCCCAAATACGTTTACTCGTGGGGCGCCGGCCAAGCCGATGGCAACGGCTCAATGAAAGCCCTGCTCGGCGGCAAAGGGGCCAACCTTGCTGAGATGAGCCGCATCGGCCTCCCGGTGCCAGCGGGGTTCACCGTCAGCACGGAAGTTTGCACCTACTATTACGCCAACAAACGCACCTACCCCGCGGCTCTTCGGGCACAGATCGCCGATGGAATCGCGCAAATCGAAAAAATAATGGGTTGCAAGTTCGGCGATTCCGCCGGCTTCCCGCTCCTGCTTGCCGTCCGCTCCGGAGCGCGCGACTCGATGCCGGGCATGATGGACACGATCCTCAACCTGGGCCTTAACGACGAAACGGTCCTGGCCCTCGTCCGCGCGACGGGCAACGAGCGCTTCGCCTGGGATTGTTACCGCCGTTTTATCCAGATGTACGGCGACGTCGTCCTCGGGGTGCAAAAACGCCCGGGTGAAGACCACGAACCGTTCGAAGCGGTCATCGAAACGATCAAGGAAGAGCGTTATCACAACCACAATATCGAGGACACCAAACTCAACGCCGCCGACCTCAAGGATCTCATCACGCGTTTCAAGGCCCTCGTGAAAGAACGGACGGGGCACGACTTTCCGGCCGACCCGTGGGAACAGCTGACGGGCGCCATCGGCGCCGTCTTTGGTTCGTGGATGAATGACCGCGCCATCGTTTACCGCCGCAAATACAATATTCCCACCGAATGGGGCACGGCCGTCAACGTCCAGGCCATGGTCTTCGGCAACACCGGCGAACAATCCGGCTCCGGCGTGGCCTTCACCCGCGACCCCGCCACCGGAGAAAAGGTCTTTTACGGCGAGTTCCTTATGAATGCGCAAGGCGAGGACGTCGTCGCCGGCGTCCGGACGCCCGACCCCGTGGCCCGACTCGCGCAAAAGCAACCGTCCTCGCTCCGCGAGCTCGAACGCATCCGCAAGGTCCTCGAGACCCACTTCAAGGACATGCAGGACTTCGAATTCACCATTCAGGACGGCAAGGTCTTCATGCTGCAGACGCGGAACGGCAAACGCACCGGCGTCGCCGCCGTCCGCATCGCCGTCGAGATGGTGAAGGAAAAGCTCATCGACTGGCAGACCGCCGTCATGCGGGTGCCGGCCGACCAACTCGATCAGGTTCTCGCTCCGATCTTTGACCGCGCCGCCATCCGGGCGGCCCAAGTGATCGCCACCGGATTGCCGGCCGGGCCGGGCGCCGCCACCGGCCGGATTTACTTTAACGCCGAACGCGCGGTCGAGGCCGCCTCGAAAAACGAAAAGGTCCTCCTCGTCCGCATCGAGACCTCGCCCGAGGATCTCCGCGGCATGATCGCCGCCGAGGGCATCTTGACCGCGCGCGGCGGCGTTTCGTCCCACGCCGCGTTGGTCGCCCGCCAGATGGGCAAGGTCTGCGTCTGCGGCGCCGCCGCCCTCAATGTCGACTACGACAAATGCACGCTCAGCGTGGGTGGCTACACCTTCAACGAGGGCGATTACCTCTCGATCGACGGCACCGCCGGCACCGTCTACGCGGGCGAGGTCAAGACCGCCGCCTCCGAGGTCATCCAAGGCTTCATCGACGGCAACGCCGAGGCCAAGAAAGGCCGCACCTACAAAAATTTTGCGCAACTGATGGCTTGGTGCGCCAAGGTCACGAAACTTGCCGTCCGCACCAACGCCGACACGCCCGACCAGGCGCGCAACGCCGTCGCTTTCGGCGCGACCGGCATCGGGCTCACCCGCACCGAACATATGTTTTTCGAAGGCGATCGCATCGACGCGATGCGCGAGATGATCCTCGCGGACAACCTGGTCGATCGCGAAAAGGCGTTGGCCAAGTTGCTTCCCTACCAACGGGCCGATTTCTTCGGCATTTTCAAAGAACTGAAGGGCTTTCCAGCCACGATCCGCTTCCTCGATCCGCCATTGCACGAATTCCTTCCTCACGCCAAGGAGCAGCAGGTCGACCTGGCGCAAAAACTCGGCATCGGGGTAGACAAAATCATGCACCGCGTGCACGAGCTGCATGAGTTCAACCCCATGCTTGGATTCCGCGGCTGCCGCCTCGGCATCAAGTATCCCGAGATCACCGCCATGCAGGCGCGCGCGGTCTTCGAAGCGGCCGCCGACGCCCAGAAAAAAGGCCTCAAGGCCCGCCCGGAAATCATGATCCCGCTCGTCGGCTTCAAGCGGGAGCTCGATCTGCAGATCGCCCTTGTCCACGACGTCGCCAAGGCCGTGCAAGCCGAGCAGAAGGTCAAACTCACCTACTCCGTCGGGACCATGATCGAAATCCCGCGCGGAGCGCTCACGGCCGACGAGATCGCTCAAACCGCCGAATTTTTCAGCTTCGGCACCAACGATCTCACGCAAACCTGCCTCGGCATGTCGCGAGACGATTCCGGCTCCTTCCTCGGCGCCTACCAGGAGGCGGAAATCGTCAAGAAAAACCCGTTCGCCTCGATCGACCAGACCGGGGTCGGCGCACTGATGAAAATCGCCATCGAAAAAGGCTCAAAAACCCGCCCCGGGATCAAACTCGGCATCTGCGGCGAGCACGGCGGCGATCCCGACTCGGTAAAATTCTGCCACAAGCTCGGCCTGACCTACGTGAGTTGCTCGCCTTTCCGCGTGCCCGTCGCCCGCCTGGCTGCCGCGCAAGCCGCCGCCGCCGACCTGATGGCAGCGAAGAAGAAGTGATCAGGAATTTGGAAAAACAAGCAGGCGTCTTTTTAGTTAGGAAACCCAGAACCCGGGAACGGCCTCCTGGATTCCTGGCTTCTTGATTAAATCATCCGGCTTTCGGCCCCGCGTCTTGTGCCGCGGGGCTTTTTGCTGCGAGCTCCCGACCGCAGAGATCGTTCTCGTTCTCTTCATCGTTCTCGTTCTCGCTCGGATTTAACCGCGAATGAAGCTGATTTACTTAACCGCAGATAAACGCAGATGAACACGGATAGGATTAGGGCCTTGCATTTCAGCGG
>JBEKQH010000109.1:0-6224 GCA_049519915.1 Opitutaceae bacterium | reverse complement strand
CCTGCTCGATTCCATCACCCGCCTAGCCCGCGCTTACAACGCCCTGGTGGCGAACTCCGGCAAAATCATGTCGGGCGGCATCGAGGCCACGGCGTTGCAGAAGCCCAAAAGGTTCTTTGGCGCCGCCCGCAACATCGAAGGCGGCGGCAGCCTCACCATCATCGGCACCGCGCTGATCGATACAGGCAGCCGGATGGACGAGGTTATTTTTGAGGAGTTCAAGGGCACCGGCAATATGGAGCTGCACCTCGACCGCGGCCTCGTCGACAAACGTATTTTCCCCGCCATCAACATGGACCGTTCGGGCACGCGCAAGGAAGAACTTATTTATCACCCCGACGAAATTCAGCGCGTTTATGGCTTGCGCCGGGCGATGCAAGGCATTCCGGCGATCGAAGCCATGGAAATGCTCATTTCGCGGCTTAAGAAAACAAAGAACAACGTCGAATTTTTGATGACCCTGAGTCGCTAGGCGAAAGTTCCAAGTTTCAGGTTCCAAGTTCCAGATTGAGCCGTCCGGGTTGTTGATTGTTGCCTGGTACTTGATGCTTTTCCCTTTCCTGATTGCGTCATTTGCCGTCAAAAGCACGTGAAAAGCACCCGCTGATGTGGTGGATTGAGTAGATGGGGCAAGGTTACAGCTCGACTGCGCGTCCTTGAGATCGTTGACTTTCCCGCGTCGCCCAAATCACTCCAAGTCCAATCTATTTCGCCCTATGCCCTACGAAATGAACGACCTGCTCGAGCTTGTCGTCGAGCAAAACGCCTCCGATCTCCATCTCCGGGTCGACCAGCCGCCCACGCTGCGCATCAACGGCAGCATGACGCCGATCGACGGCCCGCTCCTTACGGCGGAGGATACCGAAAAGCTCATGTTGGCCATCACGCCCGACAAGCATCAGCAAGGTTTGAAGCTCGAAGGCGGCGCGGACTATGGCTTTGCCTACCTGGAGAAGGCCCGTTTCCGCGTCAGCATCTTCAAGACCAAGGGCAATTACGGCTTGGTTCTGCGCCAGATTCCGAACCACATGTACAGTCTACGCGAAATCGGACTGCCCGACAAAGTCAGGGAGCTTCTTATTCGTCCGCGCGGCCTTATCCTCGTCACCGGGCCCACCGGCTCGGGCAAGACGACGACCCTCGCGGCGATGATCAATTACATCAACGAAAACCGCGACGGCCACATCATCACCATCGAGGATCCGATCGAGTATTATCACCCGCACAAGCACTGTATCGTCACTCAACGGGAGATCGGGGTGGACGTGCCCAGTTTTGCCGAAGCCATCCGCCGCGGCCTTCGGCAGGATCCCGATTTCATCCTGGTCGGTGAAATGCGCGATCTGGCGACGATCGAGGCCGCCATCAGCGCAGCCGAGACGGGCCATTTGGTCTTCGCCACGTTGCATACCAATGGCGCTGCCAAGACCGTGGACCGCGTCGTCGATGCCTTTCCGGCGAACATGAAGGACATGATTCGCACGCAGCTCGCCTCTTCGTTGCAGGCCGTCATTTCCCAGGTGCTCTGCAAAAAAGTCGGCGGCGGCCGCATTGCCGGCTACGAGATCATGATCACCACGACTTCCATCGCCTCTCTCATCCGCGAGAACAAGACATTCCGCATCAATTCCGACATCCAGACCGGCGGCAACCTCGGCATGATCACCATGGACACGCACTTGATGAGCCTCGTGAACCGCGAGTTGCTTTCGCCCGATGAGGCGGTCGAGAAAGCGCAAGATCCCGTCGCCATGCGAGACAAGCTCACGTCGATGGGCATTACGCTCAAGTCGCTGTAAGATAAATTCTTGAAATAAGGCGCGACGTCATTTGTGCCCAAAGTGGCTGATCGCCCTCCGTGGCGGAGAGGAACGGCCGATTTCGGGCTACCCGTCTGGGCAGGTGTCTACATGGACTGTCTCCGGATATTCACGTCATCCGCAGCTTACGACGAATAACCACGCCGCACAAAACGACGGCGCCCAGAATAGTGGCGTAGGTCGAAGGTTCGGGGATCATCGTCAGCAAATAGGCGTGCCCATTGCTGCCATCCGCGATGATCTGATCGAGATTATTGATGTCCTCTCCGTTGGTCAGCGTAATGCCTGGAAGATCAACCAATGTGTTGAGATCGATCATGGCACCGTTGTTGTAGAGGAAAGCATCATAGGTTCCGCTCGTCGTGTCGGCTTGCCCTACGATAAGACCGGCGTTGTTGATGGCGAAAGCAGCGCCGTTGGCGCCGCCAAGCGTACCGAGATCGGTCATAGCGCCATTTCTGTAGATGAAAGCATGGTCAAGAGCATTTCCGGTGAGATAGCTGTCACCCACGATGACGCCGGTGTCGTTGATACCCCAGGCTTCACTTCCGGCGCCACCGAGCGTGCCTAGATTGGTCATGGCGCCATTGCTATAACTGAACGCGGGGTCTATGCCGCCGGCCGTGCTGGATTGGCCCACGATAGTGCCTGTATTGTTAATATCTAATGCAATGCTAAAGATACCGCCGAATGTGCCCAAGTCACTCGCTGTGCCATTGCTGTAGCTGAAGGCGTGCGCGGCGCTATTCTGGCCGACAATGGTGCCTGCGTTGTTGATGCGCAAGGCGACCCCCCCGGTGCCCAGATTGGTGATAGTGCCGTTGCTGTAGGAAAAGGCGCCCCCGCCATAACCACCCACGATGGTGCCTGCATTGTTGATTCCCACGGCTTCACTAAAAGAACTGCCGAAGGTGCCTAGGTCGGTCATGGTATCGTTGGCATAGACGAAAGCTTGTTCGATGCTGCTTGGGTAGATTGCACCAACGACTGTGCCCTCGTCATTTATGCTACCTGGAGACGTCATCGTCCCGCCGAGCGTGCCCAGATCAACGGCCGTGAATAACTGGGCGCTTGCGACCGAAGAGGCTGCGATTAATGCCAACACCGTGAAAAATGCACGCGAAGCGTGATTGAAACGATACAAGGGGGAATTCATGATGAAATGCTGGCTACGTGAGCTTAACCGCGTTCAGATACAAAATGCAGTTTTGGGTGATACGCGAAAGAAGATTAACCCTCGTTAAGATCTTTGGTTCAATCTCAATATCCAGCCCACTTGATGGCTATCTCGACTATTAGTCGGGTAAGCAACTTTTGTAAGCGAGCCTCATGACCATCCCCAGTTAGGTTCCAAGCGGCGTCCGCAACAATGCAAAATTTCCTTTGTCCGGTCCGATTAAATACTAACAAACCTGTCAGGGCGGGTTCGGCGGATCCGACACGGGCGGTGGATTCGGGGCGGCGATGCCTGTGGTCGTGGTCGAGGCCTGCGTTTTTTTGCCGGTGCCGGAGGCTTGCATGGCCAGTTGTTCAGTTTGCTTCCACTGGGTCGTGTCCCAGCCTCCGCCGAGGTTGTCGATGAGATTGATGCTCGCGGTGATCCGGCGGAGCTGAATCTGTAATTCGGTTTCGCGGTTGGTCAAAAAAGTGTTCTGCGCCGTAATGACGTTGACGTAGCTATCCAAGCCGAGCTTGTACCGGGCGGTGGCCAGCTGCAGCTCGCGCTGGGCGGCGATGACCGCCTGGTGCTGTTGTTCCTCTTCGGTCGCCAATACGCGCAAGCTGATCAGATTGTCCTCCACCGATTGGAACGCGGTCAGCACGGTCTGGCGATAATTGGCGACCGCCGCGTCGTATTCCGCCCTGGCTTGGGCCGTGGCGGCAAAGAGCGTTCCGCCCTCGAACAACGGCTCCGTCATGCTGGCACCGGCCGACCAGAACCGATTGGGCCAGTTGAAAAGTTGGGACAAACCGTTGTTGGTTTGGTAGCCCACGCCACCCGTCAGGCTGATGCTGGGAAAAAAGGCGGCTCGGGCGATGCCGACGCCGGCGTTGGCGGCGGCGACCTGCCGTTCCGCCGCCGCGATGTCGGGCCGGCGCTCGAGCAGATCGCCGGGCAGGCTAAGGGGAACGACGGGCACGGTCGGGTTGAACGGAAGAACGGCGAGGAAAAACTTTGCCGGGGGAACGCCGGTCAGGATAGCGATCGCATGTTCCAACTGCCCGCGGGAGACCCCGAGGTCGGTGGCTTGGGCTTCCGCGCTGTCGAGTTGGGTTTTGGCCTGGGCCAAATCCTCGTCCGAGGCCAGGCCGTTGCGAAAGAGCGCGTCGACGAGATGGAGGCTGGCTTCGTAGTCGGCGAGGGTGGTGTCGAGGATCTTTCGCTGTTCGTCCACGGCCCGGAGTTGGAAATAATCCTGCGCCAATTCGCTTTGGGTGCTGAGCAGCGCGGTGGCCACGTCGGCGGCGCTGGCTTGGGCGGCAAAGGCGCTTTGAGCGACCGCGTTGCGAATCCGGCCCCACAGATCCAACTCGTAGGAAGCGCCGATCGGCAGCGAGTAAACCGTCTGGGTCTTGCCGGCGCTTCCCGAAGAGGCGCCGCCGGAGCTGCCGGAACCGGAGGAGGAACTGGTCCTGGAGCGGGTGGCCGCAGGCGTAAGGTTGACGCTTGGAAAGAAGCCGGCGCGCGCTTCAAGGACCAAGGCGTGCGCGGCCCGATAATTGGCCTCGGCGGCGGCGACGGTCTGATTGGAAATCGAGACGCGTTCTTCAAGCGCGTTAAGCTGAGGGTCCTGGTACAACTCCCACCAGCGGCCGCGCAGCGTCGCATCCTTCGGCTCGGCGATTTTCCAGCCCACGGCGTCGTTGTTCCCACCGGGCACGGCTTCCTTGAATTGCCCCGGGGTGTCGGTCTCCGGCCGCTGATAGCGGGGCGCAAAGTTGCATCCGGCCACCGTCAGGACGACGGCTCCGGCCATAAGAGTTGGGAGAGTCCAGGCGGTTCTCATTTCGAGTTTGGAAATACGTTCGATCATTTTCGGATCATGGTGTGACGGGAGCCGAGGCCTCGGGGGGAGTGTCCGGCGACGAAGCGAAGCCAAAACGGGAAATCCAGTTGTTCAACCGGTCCATGTAGAGATAAATCACCGGCGTGGTGTAAAGGGTCAGCATCTGGCTGACGATCAGTCCGCCGACGATCGTGATGCCAAGGGGACGCCTCAATTCGGAGCCCATTCCCGTGCCGATCGCCAGGGGAAGTCCGCCGAGCAGCGCCGCCATGGTCGTCATCATGATCGGACGGAACCGCAGGAGACACGCCTGGAAGACCGCCTCCTTTGGGCTCTTTTGCTCGTTCCTTTCCACGGCGATGGCGAAGTCGATCATCATGATGGCGTTCTTTTTCACGATCCCGATCAAGAGGAGGATTCCGACCAGCGCGATGACGGTGAGCGAGGTGTGGGTGACCAGGAGCGCGAGCAGCGCTCCCACGCCGGCCGAGGGCAGGGTCGAGAGGATCGTGATGGGATGAATATAGCTTTCGTAGAGAATACCGAGGACGACATAAACCGCAGCGATCGCGGCCGCGATCAACAGCGGCTCGTTCGCCAGCGATGCGTTGAACGCCTGGGCCGTCCCGCCAAAAGAGCCGGTGAGGGTGGTCGGCATGCCGATCTTCCTTTCGGCGGCGGTGATCGCGGCGACGGCATCGCCTAGCGCTACTCCTGATGCAAGATTGAAGGAGATTGTGACCGAGGGAAAAACTCCGGTATGGTTGACCGCCAGCGGTGCCGTCGTGGGCTGAAAATGGCTGAAAGCGGCGAGGGGAACCATCCCGCCTCCGGCACTCGAGACATAGACATTGTTCAGCGCTCCCGGATTCTGCCAGAACTCCGGCGCCACTTCCATAACGACATAATATTGGTTGATCGGGGTGTAAGTCGTGGCGATTTCACGCTCGCCGAATCCGTCGTAGAGAATGTGGTCGACCGTTGCGGTGGTGACACCGAGCCGGGAGGCGGTCGCCCGGTCAATCACCAGATTGGCGGCCAACCCGTTGTTTTGGGCATCGCTGATGACATCCGTCAACTGGCGAAGATGCCGCATGGTATTGAGCAGGATCGGGCCCCATTTGTTCAGATCCGGCAAATTGTCGGTCTGAATCGTGTATTGGTATTGGGCCGCGCTTGAGCGGCCGCCGATTCTGACGTCCTGCAGGGCTTGGAGGATGAGGTTGGCGCCGGCGACCGTCGCCAGCTTGGGCCGCAACCGGTTGATGATTTGTTGCGCGGTGGCGTTTCTTTGCCCAACGGGTTTAAGGGCGATAAAAACGCGTCCGGTATTGGTGGTGGTGCCGCCGCCACCGCCGGTAAAGGCGATCACCGTGTCAACCGCGGGGTCCGCTTC
>JBEKQH010000108.1:0-6251 GCA_049519915.1 Opitutaceae bacterium | reverse complement strand
GCCGCTTCCCATGGTCTCAGCACCAGCCAGGTAGGATGCAATGCGAGAATAACATCGGCAAAATCGGAGTGCCCGGCCTTGCGAACCGCCACGACTTCAGGTGAGGAAAGTCCGGGAATGTCATAAGTCTTCAATCCGGAATAATAACCGATGTAGCCTAATGGCTCCAAAAACACCGTCTCGCCGATCCTGCCGTGAGCCTGTAGCCACAGGCCGATTTGTTCGCGCCCGCCGCGCTCAATATAGGCCTCCTGAATTCTGAATTCGCGGGCGGCGCAGAGCAAGACGCCAGCAAAAACCGCCAGCAAAGCCGTTACCGCGATACGCAGTCCGGAGAGCAGCCGGCGCCGCGATGAACGGGCCAGGCCCTTGGCAATTTCCTCCACGACAAACGCCAGCACCACGAACGCCAATACCTCCCAAAACGGATAATACCAAGGGAAAGCATACGGAATGGCCGTCAGATAAAAACCGCCGAGTAACAAAGCGCATGAGGCGATCCGGCCTTCCGTCCGAGCCTTGGGCCAAAAGCAGTAGAGGGTGGCGATCAAAGCCAGGGCCTCAGATAGCCAAGGAAGACAATGGGGCCAGCCGCCTGAGGAATCATAGGCCGGACTGAACAAGTCCGCCCACCACGCATGCCCCGCACAGACGGCAGCCGGAAAGGATAGAAGTTTGTTCAAGACGGAAGGCTGGTGAGACAGATAGGACCCCTTGGCGAGGATCGTTTGCGGAATAGGAGAGCCATAATACCACCAAGCCCAAAGGACCCATGGGGCGTAAAGCAGGACCCCGATAAGCACCGCGCGGGCGACCAGCCGCCAACGCTGTTTTGCGGGCACGCTTTCGGACCGCGGCGCGCCAAAAATCAGCCAGCTAACGGCGAGCGCCCCTCCCGGAACAAATGCGTCGGGTCTCGTCCACATAAGGCCGGCAAAACTGAGGCCCAGCCACCAGGCTGTTCGTCGCTTTGGATCGGTCAACCCGACCAAGCACCCTACCGTAAAGAAAATCATCAGCGCCGATTCCATGCCGTTGATGGTGAAGTCCACGATCTTGGCGCTGGTCAGAAAAAGTCCGAACAGAACGGTGGTTCCCCAGGTCGATAGGCGCCAGTGGTTGCGCAATTGGGCCAGCAAGAAGGCCGCGCTGGCCAGGAATGAACAGCAGATCACGCGATAAAGCCATAGCGCGGCATCGTCGTGACGGCCGCCGGTCACCCAGGCGCACAATGCTGGCAGCAACGTGCCAAGCGGCGAGGTGAAACTCTGAACGTGTTCTCCTGGCGTAAAGACCAAGCCGTGACCTGTGGCTAGGTTATGGCTGGCGCGATACGTGATGTAGTAATCTTCCCATGCGTGGCCGGTATAAAGGGCAAAGACCAGAGGGATCAGGAAGGCCGGCACAGCCAGCCAGCCAGCGCCGATTTTACGCTCGACAATTTCCATTTACGTGCGAGTCACGCAAGATCCTTTCTGCATGTCGAACCTCATTCGTGCCGACTGGCGCATGCTATGATAGAATTACTCTCCGCCATGTTACCGCCCGAGATCGAGGTGCTGACCGTCACGGCTTACACGCAGCGGGTGAAGGCCTTGCTCGAGGGCGGGATTCGGCCGGGCTGGGTGCGGGGCGAGGTGTCCAACCTGCGGGTGCAGGCGAGCGGCCATGTCTATTTCTCGCTCAAGGATGAGGGCGCACAATTGTCCTGTGTATTGTTCCGCGGCAACGCGGCGCGGCAGGCTGCGGCCTTGCGGGACGGCGGCCAGGTGGTGGCGTTTGGAGAAATCAACGTCTATGAGCCCCGCGGCCAGTACCAGTTTATTGTCCGCACGTTGGTGGATGACGGGGTCGGGCGGTTGCAGAGGGAGTTCGAGGCGTTGAAGCGCAAGCTGGCGGGCGAGGGGCTTTTTGATTCGGCGCGCAAACGGCCTCTTCCTCTCATGCCGGCCACGATCGGATTCATCACCTCGCCTACGGGTGCGGCCGTGCGCGACTTCATCCGCATCTTGCAGCGCCGTGGTTGGTGCGGACGCCTCCTTGTGCTGCCGGTGAAGGTGCAGGGCGAGGGCGCGGCGGAAGAAATGGCGGAGAGCCTCGTGCAGGCCGGCCGGATGGAGATATTTGAGCTGCTCGTGATCGGACGCGGCGGTGGGAGCCTGGAGGATTTATGGGCTTTCAATGAAGAGCGACTGGTGCGAGCCGTCGCGGCCTGTCCAGTGCCGGTCATTTCGGCGGTCGGACATGAGATCGATGTCACCCTGTGCGATTTCGCCGCGGATGTCAGGGCGGAGACGCCCAGCGCGGCGGCGGAGTTGATCTCGAGCCGGTTTGTCGACGGTTTTCAACGCGCGGCGCAGGCCCGTCGGGCATTGCGCAAACGAGCGGAGCACGCGGCCGGTCGGGCCGATGAGCGTCTCGACCATGCGCGCAGCCGGCTGAGACTATTGACGCCGGCCGCGCAAGTGGAACGGGGGTTCTTGCGGCTGGACGATATAGCCAATCGTCTTGCGTCCGCTTGGCGGTCAATCGCGGAAGCCAAGCGCGCGTGTCTGGCCGGGGTCCGGGGCCAGTTGGCTCGGTGTTCGCCCGAGGCGCGGGTTCAGTTTGAATCGCACCGGCTGTTGTCGCTGTGGAAACGTTTGCAGGCGGCGAGCCCAAAATCGGTGTTAAAGCGCGGTTTTGTCATTTTGCGGGACGAGAGTGGGCAACCGGTTCCGCGGCGGACTGGGGTGAGGAGAGGACAACGATTGATCGCCGAGTTTAATGACGGCGAGGCCGAGTTGCGGGCGGAATAAAGCCCGTCGCGCCTCTGTATTTTCGCAATTTTTTGCTTGTCAGTGGGGTTCGCTTCTCAATCATTAAGTGAACCGTTCCTTGTTTTACCCTATGAACACCAAGCAAACATACAAATGGGGGTCGTCTGTTTCGGCTTCCATCCTTCACAGGCTTCTCCTCGCAGGGGCTTGTTTTTCACTTGCAACAATGGCTTCCGCCCAGGCTGCGGCTCCCGCTCCTGCTGCTGCGCCAGAAACCGACCAGGAGACCATCGTTCTTCCGTCATTTACTGTAAATACGGACAAAGATAAGGGCTACCAGGCGACGAATTCGGTTTCGGCCACCCGCACCAATACGCCGATCGCCGATCTGCCGTTCTCCGTCAGCGCGCTGACCTCGCAGTTTATTCAAGACACCGCGCCGAACGATCTGACCGACATTGCGCGTTATGCTGCGGGCGTCACGAGCGCCTCCAAGGAGTTCAATGCTGGTGCGGACTCGTTTACCATCCGCGGATTCACGCAATCCCCTGAGCGCAACGGTTTCAATGAAACGTCTTTCGGTAACTCTTACGTCGACACGGCGAACATCGAGCGCGTTGAGGTGGTTAAAGGCCCGGCGGCCCTCCTTTACGGTCAGGTGTCCCCTGGTGGCACGGTGAATTATATCACCAAGCAACCGGAAAATGATCCGTTTATCACCGTAAGCAGCACGTACGGAAGCGATGCCTATTATCGCGAAACCCTCGATTTGAACCTGCCTGTAACTGATAAAACTCTTCTGTTTCGCTTCAATGGCGCTTACACGCATGGAATGCAATTCGAGGATGACACCAACAAGTCGATCACCGAGGTTTTTGATCCGACCCTGACTTGGAAGGTCTCGAAGACGCTCACTTTAAAGGCAGATTTCCAGTCATTCTATCGTTACGAAGATCCGGCCGCGGTCTATCCTCCCAATATGGATGTTGCGACGGCCAAGTCGGTCGTCTCCTCCTTCGGGAATGCCGCTCCTAGCACGGCTGCCGCGTTTGGTTCGGCACCGAGTGCCGCTTTGACCAGTTTGGAAGGCATTGATGCTGCCACCTTTAATTCACTCGGTAACCCCTACAACGATGCCGCCGACGTGGGCTTTCGAGGCCCCTATCCGCAGCTTCCCAGAAACTTCAATTATGATAATGCCAGCGACTATCGTCGGACCAGTCTCCAATCGGCCGATTTTGAAGCCGACGCTACGCTTAACGATCACTGGGTTTCGCGGGCGAATTTCGATTACAACGTAAATAAATCCACCTTTAATCAAACCGGTGTGGGCGATGTGTTCCTCGCGCCGCCGGGCTCCCTGCAACTGGTAGGCGGCGTTTGGTCTCAGACACCCGCTTGGACCGCATTATCAAGTGCACAGCAGGCCGCGCAAGCTTATGCATTCGCGCAGGCACTCCAAAACAACGCGACCTCCGCGTTGACTGGTTATAATCTTCCCGCGGTGATCGCCCGTCGGCCCCGCGTGCAACAGGGCTACGGTGGCGCCTACAGCATCCAACCTGAACTTGCCGGCACCTATGACTTGTCGTGGGTGAAACTCAAGCCCCTCGTTGGAGCGTTCTTTGACAAGAACTGGGAGACGAATCTCATCCGCCAGAATTCTGGCAGCGCGGCTTCGCCTTATTACCCGACCTGGGATGTGAATCCGAACAGCCCGACCTATTATATCAATCAGCGTCCAAATCCGATTTCACCCAGCAACTATACAGTGTTGGCCGGTGATACGTTGCAAACTGCCAGCGACCAGGCCATCTACGGATACTTGACCTCAACCTTCCTTAAGGATCGCGTTATTTTGGACGGTGGCGCCCGGTATAATCGTTCCGAGTCACAATCGACGCAGTTCTTCAACGCAAGCGGCGCGATCGGAACAGGTGTTGGCCAAGGCTTCCGTGGGCATGCGACCACGCCGGAAGTAGGCATTGGCTTCAAAGTGACGCGCGATTCGCTGCTCTACGCTGATTTCAGCGAATCCTACACGTTCGCCGGTGGCTCCACCCAAGTGGGGACAAACAACGCGGGCGGAATTAACGTGATTACCGGCCAGCAAGCGCCGACCACCGGTGAGGGCGAAGAAA
Source organism: Opitutaceae bacterium (assembly GCA_049519915.1). GTDB lineage: Bacteria > Verrucomicrobiota > Verrucomicrobiia > Opitutales > Opitutaceae > DASRHD01. Next base: position 1,351 of record JBEKQH010000108.1, on the reverse strand, counting down.
TCGGTTACAAGAGCGAGTTCTTGAATGGCAAAATCGCCTCGACCATCGCAATCTATCGGATCGTCCAGTCGGATGTCGTCCAGAGCGTCAACCAAATCGGGTCCGGCGGCACGACGCTTACTACGACCACCCAAGGGGCTGATGTCACCAGCAAGGGCATTGAGTATGAATTCACCGTTTCGCCCATCGATAACCTACAGGTGACCGGCAGTATCGCCTTGGACGATGTTCGCAATACCAGCGAACCTTTGGGTGACCAGATTTATCTGGGCGTCCATCCTCAGTATACCAGCCACACGCTGGGCAATCTGTGGGCTCGTTATAACTTCGCCAATCCAAGAATTATCAAGGGATTGTGGGTCGGCGCCGGATTTAACTATGTCGGAGCTACCCAAGGAAACTTGGCCGATCCCTATCTTGTTTATCCGAGCTATTGGCTGTTCAATAGCGCACTTGGCTACGATGGAAGTTTCGGCAAACTCCATTATTCGGCCGTGGTCAATTGGGATAATATGACCAACAAGTTCTACCAGCCGGCGGATCAAGAGGTGGGCTTGCCTGACCGTATTTTGTTCACCTTGACGCTTCACTTCTGAGTGATCGCTTAAAAGCGTTTTTCTTTCAAAGAGCCCGCCGGAAGGCGGGCTCTTTTTTTATCTGGAAGGACTCTTGTCGTTGCTAGAGCCCGTTGGGCTTCGCCCACGGGCTCTGAACAAATGGCTCGGCCATTTTGGTTTAGGAGGCTGGAGGACGAAGTCCGACAGCCTCCTGGCGAACATTTAGGCTTCCAAGGTGGAACGCGGCGTCCCCCGACGCGTTCAGGGATGTTTCTTGCGGTCATTTTGCCAGTGGATTGGGATTCCTTAATGTCGAAAAAGAGTCGAGCCAAGGCAGCGGCAAAAGTGGCGACCAATGCTGCTTCAATCTCTGCGGCAAGGCCTTTTTTGACCCGGTGGGGTGGCTGGCTTGCGAGCGGGATTCTTGTGCTCGCGGCCGTGTGGGCCTACCACAATAGTTTTTCCGCGCCGTATATCTTGGACGATAACGAGAGCGTTTCCAAGAATTCGACCATCCGCCATCTTTGGCCAGTCTGGCAGGCGTTGACTCCGCCGCACGGACGTCCGAGCGACGGCGGGCGGCCCGTGGCCGGCCGGCCGGTGGTGAACCTATCGTTGGCGGTGAATTATGCGATGGGCGGACTGGCGGTGCGGGGATATCATGAAGTGAATCTGGCGATACATATCCTGGCCGGGTTGGTGTTGTTTGGGCTCGTGCGGAGGACGCTCCTTGAACGTCCAACCTCCTCCTTCGCCCCATTCGGCAAGCGCAGGGCTTCGGAGGACAGGCCCAA
>JBEKQH010000107.1:0-6291 GCA_049519915.1 Opitutaceae bacterium | reverse complement strand
GAGGCTATTGCCTTCGCTCCCGGCCACCGCGAGGGCACTCTGAAATTTAGGATTCTTATCAAGGCCCGTCTGCCGATGGAGGCATTCGTCCAAAAACGGCTTCGTCGTCGCAAAATAAAGCGTCGATCCCTCGACCGCGAGCACCGGCTGCAGGCCTTCGACCGGCAGCGGAATTATCAGAGTATAGTAGTGGACGGCGCCCTCCATTGAAGAGGCAAAGAGCGGGGATCTGGCCAGGGCTCCTTCGATGGCCTGACCGATGCCGTCAAAATCGAAGAACATCGAAAACGCGGGGATCTTGGCCGGAACGGAGCCGGGGAGCGTGATATTCCGTTTGGGATCAAGACAGATGACGGACGTGATGCGGCCCTTCATGCCCTGAATCAGTTCCAGCGCCGAGAGGCCTGTCTGGGCGCCCGTAATCCGGAGTTGGTTTTCAAACAAATCCGCCACCGATTCGCCGCCCATTTTGGCGATGGCGCTTCGGACGGCCGCATAAGCCACCGGCAGGTCCACTTCGCACTCGCTGTAAAAATCGGCCTCCTCTGGCGCGAGGTTGGTATTGAGAAAAGCGGCCGGCGGGCCGCCCACCGCCGCCAGCAGGCCGTGCCGCCCGTCCGGCGTATAAAAAAACGTCCGATTGCGAAAGCCGCCGGCGGCCTGCGCCACTGAACTGAAGCCGATCGCCTTGACATCGTTGAAACCGAGCTCGTTAAACAGCGCGGCATAATCGTGATCAAGGTACATGCCCAGCTTCGGCTGCTTAGCCACAATCTGATCGGTGAGCTTTCTTAAGCTGGTGGCAAACTTCATTGAATCGCCGTCGATATCGACATATCCGTAAAGCGTTCCGCCAAGATCGAGTTGCCGGTTCACGGCCGCAAAATGGCGGCTCTGCTCGGTTTCCGGAACCAATTGCACCGCCCGCGACATCGGCAACGGAGGGAGGGCGGCCGGCTCCGGGGGTTTGGCTTCTTTCTGGCAACCCGCTACTGCGAGCAGCACCATCCACCCTGTCCGCCAGAGTCTTGAGTTCATGCTCGTGAGTATGACCGTCCGAGCCCTCTGATTAAAGAAAAAAACTCGCAAGCTAATCTCATTCAATGGACAAACGCCGATTGCTTGCGCTACTTTGACGCAGTCCGACGCACGAAATTCATCGCCCGCCCCTTCTTTTTTGTCCAAATTCGGCGTCTTTACTGCCAGGCTCCACCCATGATTCGCACAATCGTATTCGATTTCGACGGCCTTATCCTCGACACCGAGACCCCGTTAGTCGACGCCTTTGGAGAGATCCACCGCAAACGCAATATACCTTTTGACCGGGCAAAATTCACCCGGTCCATTGGCGCCATCGAGGGGGATTTCGATCCCTGGAAGGCCTTTGGCCCGGCCGCGCCGCGCTCCGAACTCGAGGCTGAAAGAATGCGCATCAATCAGGAACTGATGGAGCAGCAAAAGATCATGCCGGGCGTCGCAGAACTGCTCGACGAGGCCCGCCAGCACGGTCTGCAGACCGCCGTGGCCTCCAATTCCTTGCACGAGCATGTCGACGGCTATCTCAAGTATCTCGGGCTCTTCGAAAAATTCGAATTCATTTCCTGTCGCACCGACGACACACCGCCGAAACCCGCGCCCGATCTCTACCTCGCGGTGCTGAAGAAGCTCAATGTCCGCGGCGAGGAAACGCTTGCGCTCGAGGATTCCGCGGCCGGCGTCGCCGCGGCGCGCGCGGCCGGCCTGTGGTGTGTGGCCGTACCCAATGCGTCCACGCAGGAGCAAGATTTTTCGCCGGCTCACCTCCGTCTCGATTCTCTCGCCGGCCAGACCCTCGCAAAAATTTTTGCCGGTTTGCGCATGGGCGCCCGCGGCGGCAAACCCTGACGCCGGCCCGTCCGCCCACGGCTCCTTTTGGCTCCTCCCGACCAACCGAGCCCCGGGAAAATCCCGCCCACCAAGACCCAGCCCCGCCGCCCGTTTTGGTTTTGTCACGCGCTCGCCATGGATTCCGCGCTCCCTCCCCTTTTGTCCACGATCGAATCAAGCCTGGCTTGCGAAACCCGCGGCTTGCAAAAGCGGTTTGGGGCGCAGATTGCCGTGGACGGCCTCGACCTGCGCGTGCCTCGCGGCCTGCTTTACGGGTTTCTTGGACCCAATGGCGCCGGCAAGACCACGTCGTTGCGCATGATCACCGGCCTGCTTAAGCCCGATCGAGGCGAAGTTTACCTCCATGGCCACGCGCTCCAGACGGAGCCGGCGGCCGCCAAGACCTCTCTGGCCTATATTCCCGATGAGCCGGTGCTCTACGGAAAGCTCAATGCGTTCGAATATCTCGAATTTGTGGCCGCGCTCTGGGCCGTGCCCGCCTCCACGGCCCAGACTCGGGCCTGGGATTTGCTCACGCAGCTCGGCCTCCTCGACCGCGCCTTGGACCGACTGGACGGATTCTCCCGCGGAATGAAACAGAAAATGGTCCTGGCCGGCGCGCTCATTCATGAACCGTGGTTGCTCCTGCTCGATGAACCGCTGACCGGCCTTGACGCCGCCTCGGCCCGGCTGGTCAAGGACCTGCTGCTCGATTATGTCGCGCGCGGTCGCACCGTCATCCTGACCACCCATATTCTCGAAGTGGCCGAACGCCTTGCCCAGCGCATCGGCATTCTTCACCACGGCCGCCTGCTGGTTGAAGGCACCTTGGAAGAGCTGCGCGAACGCAGCGACAAACCGGGCGCCACGTTGGAAGAGATCTTTCTACACGTGGCCGGCCCGGCCGCGGTGGCCAAGGCGGCGTCATGACGCGCCACCTGCCCATTGCTGCGCGCATCGTGCAGAACGACCTCCGGTTGTTCTGGCGCACGCTGGCTGGCCAGAAGCTGGGGGTGTCCGGGTCCATTGTCATCTACGGTTTTCTCTTCTTGCTGCTTCATGGCGGAGCCTGGGGTTACGCGCATATTTTCCGCAATGGGCCTCCGCTCGGCCTCGAGACGCTTTTCTGGCTGATGCTGATTTTTCCGATGCTGGGGGCGGCCGTCCATCAGGCCGTCACCCTGCTTTATGAACGCGGAGACCTCGACTTGCTGCTCACCAGCCCCGTGCCGGTGGCCATCGTGCTTTTGACGCGTGTCGCGAGCATCACGGCCGGCGTGATTCTGCTCACCGGCCTGTTCGTGCTGCCGCCGCTTGATGTGGCCTGGATGGTATATGGCATGCGCTACGTATCGAGCTATGCCGTCTGGCTGTTGCTTGCTTTGCTTTGCTCCACTGGCGGCATCCTGCTCACGCTCTTGTTGGTGCGATGGCTCGGCGCCCGCCGCGCCCGCGTCCTCGCCCAGATCATCGGTGTGTTGGCCGGCCTGGTCGTGTTCTCGATGATTCAACTGCCCAATTTCCTCGGGCAGGATTCGGCCGACCCCCGCGCCCGCATCCGGTTTTTTCAGGCGGCGGCCCGCGCGTTCAATCAACCGATCTTGAATCTGCCGGCGCGGGCGGCCCGCGGCCAGCCCTGGCCTTTGCTCGGACTGGCTTTTTTCACCGGCGGCGTCGTGACCCTGTCGGCCTATAAACTCCAGCGGGCCTTCCTCGAGGGAACCCAAGCCGCGACGGCCGAGACCGCGCCGATGCGGGAAAGACAACAAATCCGGGTCAAATCGTTTCACACCGGACTGTTCGCGGCCACTTGGCGCAAGGACCTGCGGCTCATCGGTCGCGATCCATAGCTGCTCACCCGCGGATTCCAGCAGTGCGTCTACTGTTTGCCCGCTATTTATATCTTCACGCGCCAAGCCGGCACCGCCGCGCCGGTCGCGGGCGGAACCGTCGTCTTGAGCTGCATGGTCACGGTCGTTCTGGCGAGCGTCGCGGCCTCCGGAGAGGAGGCCTTCGAATTGCTGCGGTCCAGCCCGGCACACCCCCGCGTTCTCTTCGCGGCCAAGGCCGCCGCTGGGGCCACCCTGCCGTTTGCCTTCGCCGGGCTGGTCGCGATCGCCTTGGCTCTGCTCGGGCATCCCTGGCTGGCTTTGGCCACCCTGGCCGTGGCGACGCTGACGATCGGGGCTTCGGCTTGGCTGATGGCGGTCAATGTCCGGCCGCGGCCGCGCGAAGATTTCTTCAGAAGAAAACAGTCCAGTTGGACGTGGCAGGGTTGGGGTGCGATTCTTCTTTGCATGACCGGTGGCTTCGGGCTCGGACTGGCCGGCCGCGGCGGTTGGGGCGCGAGTTTTTACCTTGGCCTCCTGCTGCTTGGCGTTTGCTCGTTGGGCTGTCTCGCCTGCTTTCTTCTGAAACCCGCGGACGATTGGGCGGTGCTGATGCGCGACTGACGATTTGGCTTTCGGAATTTTCCGGCATTAAAATAACTCGCGCTGCATGAGCGCATCGCGCCGGTCCGGATTGAGCGTGCTCAGCGCGAGCAGTTGCGCCGTACTTAGTTCGGCCAGCCACGGTTCGCGGGCCAGGGAAGCGAGCAGCAACGCGCCGGCCAGCGCATCGTAGAGCGCGGAGTGATAACCGCGCCGAGCCGGCGGGCAATGCGCGGCGGCCAGCGCATCGAGGTCCGGTTGCAGCCGGCAAGCGGCGACCAGATCCGCTAGTTTTAGCGAAGTAAGACGCGGATAGAGCTGCGCGTAAAGAGCACCCGTGTCGATCCATGGCCCCCACTCGGCCATTTTTTCGCCGGGGCGCGCAAAGTCGGGCGAGCGGCGGGGATAGGGCCAGACGGTCTTGAGCAGCGCGTTTTCCACGCCCGCATAGTGGGCCGCCAGGGGACCCTGTTCTCGCCAGCCGGCAAATAGGTCGAAGTCTTCCGCAAACGGCGCTTGCTCCGCCAAGTCGTTTTCGCGCAAGCCATGCCGCGCCGTGTCCTCGGGTCGAACCCGGTCCACCGCCCGGCAGAGCCGGGTCTTCGTCTCCCTCACCTCGTCGCCGAGCACCGTGACGACGCCGTATTCGAGAACGCCGGTCACACGGCTGCCTTCAAAATCGATGAAAAAAACCGGTTGCTCAACCCAGCGCATGCCCGGGATTGTTGTACGCGAAGGCCGCCAAGGTCACGAAGCGATTTCGCCGGACGCACGGACGCGCAGGGTAGTTGGTATTTAGTAGTTGGTTTTTGGGCGTCGGTTTGTCGATATTTGCCCAAATCGCGTGTTGCGGCCGCCAGCATAGTTTTTAAATAGCCTGTTAGACGCCTGATCCCCAACGACCAACTACTAACTACGAATTACAAACTACGGAGCATGAATCTCGATTCCTACCGCGCTTTCGCCCTCGAGCTCGCCGAAAAGAGCGGCGAGTTTATCCGGCCGTTTTTCGCCCGCCCCGGCCTCGTGGTCGAGACGAAGTCCGACCAAACGCCCGTCACCCAGGCCGACCGCGGCGCGGAGGAGCTCATGCGCGCGCTCATTCACGAAAAATTTCCCAGCCATGGGATCCTGGGCGAAGAGCTGGGCGAAGAGAATCCGGGCGCGGACTTTGTCTGGGTGCTCGATCCGATCGACGGCACCAAGGCCTTTGCCAGCGCCTGCCCGCTCTTCGGCACCCTGATCGCGCTGCTGCATCGCGGCCAGCCTGTGCTCGGCGTCATCCATCAGCCGGTCTTGCGTCAGATGGTCGTGGGCGACGGGACGACGACCACCCTCAACGGCCACCCCGTGCATTGCCGCGCCACGGCGCGGATCGAGGATGCCACGCTGCTGACGAGCGACCCGTTGAATCCGGCAAAATACCAGAACGGCCCGGCCTTCGATTCGCTGGCCCGCCGCGCAAAACTCGTGCGCACCTGGGGCGATTGCTACGGCTATCTCCTGGTCGCCAGCGGTTGGGCCGATGTGATGTGCGATCCGGTCTTGAATCCGTGGGATATCGCCGCCCTCGTGCCGGTCATCCGCGGCGCGGGCGGCGTCATCACCGACTGGCAGGGGAACGACCCGGTGAAGGCCCACTCCATCGTGGCCGCGGCCACCGCGGCCTTGCACGCCGAAGTCGTTGCGGGGTTGAATCCTTAGGGCGTGTTTTGGGAATAAAGCGCGAGGTCGTTTGCGTCCGGGCTACAGCTGCATTAAGCGCGGAACGGCGTTGTCGTCGAGGGCCAAAGCCCGACGGACTCCCCGGCGGCGTTCTCCGATTTTTGCGCGGCTTGAAATATAATTGGCTGCATTAAAAAAATTTATGCGTCTATCTATAAAATGTTTATGTTAACACAATGGCTTATATGTTTAACAATACAAATAAGCTTGCCGTCGCCTTGCGAAAGTCTGCCGCCAACAATCGTAACGATACCCCCCTTCTGCTGGC
>JBEKQH010000106.1:0-6294 GCA_049519915.1 Opitutaceae bacterium | reverse complement strand
ATGGAAAATCAGGCGAGGAAAGGGAGGTCGGCCCCCCCGGCAAGGCCACGTTAATAAATCGGCCCCCATCGTAACAACTAAGCCCCGTCGTCGAACTTCCCACCCACATCCGGCCACGACGGTCCTGGAACAGGCTGCGCGACTGGGGCAACTCGGGAAATTTCTTCCATGTTTTTCCGTCGCGCAAGATAACGAGTCCATCGCGGGCTCCGATCCAAATGCTTCCATCGCGCGCCGGATAGACCACCCAAGGATCGTGCCCAAACAGCCCATCGGCCTCGGTATAAACGGTGGCTTTGCCATCCGGAGCGAGTTTGACCGCGCCGCGGTGCGCCACCGCGCCCCAAAAATTGCCGGCCGGGTCCTGACTGACCGTTTTGACTCCGCCAAAAGGCGGACTGTGATCGGCATAAATGGGTTGATACGGCATCGGGCGGGCGCGGATCAGGCCATTTTCCCTCGCACCCATCCACAGGTTTCCCTCCCTGTCTTCGCATACTCTCATTACAGTCTGGTAGGGACAAAACGGTATGGCGACGGCGGAAAAATGGTCCGGATCTTCCGCTTTTTCCAAAACGCCGGCCGCCGATACGATCCATAAACCGCCATCCCCCGCCGGACGCAATTCCGTCACCAAGGGGCCCGCCAATCCGTCAGCAATTGTATAATGGCTCAGCTTGCCGTCTTTAAGCCGAAAGAGTCCCTGGTTGCTGCCGAACCAGATCGTGCCCTTCGGTTGTTCGCAAATCGTCTGGATGGAGTCCGACTGCTTCGTCGTTCCAAACCGACCTTCTCCCGTGTACTTTCGAAAGACCCCGTTTTCCCGGTAGACCACATACAAGTCGCCCCAGAAACCGATCCAGAGCCGGTCGGAAGAATCGATGTACATGGAGGCCACCGACGGGCTCGGCATGGAGGGCTCGTGCGCGTAGGATTGCATCTGTCCGTCTTGCCACGAATAGAGCCCGTGTTCGTTGGTTCCGATCCAAATGGTCCCGTGACGATCCTCCACGATACAGGTGATGGCCGCGTCAGAAAGACCGATGCGGGTGAAAATTCCTCCTCGGTAACAAAGCACCCCTTTGGCTGTGCCAATCCACAAATTACCCTCTTTGTCTTCAAAAAGACAGCGGATTGACTGGCTCAAAAAAGCGGGCGTATTCGCCATTTTAAAGGAAACGAAACGCACGCCGTCGAACCGCCCCAATCCTCCTTCCGTCCCGACCCACAGGTAGCCATCTGTGGTTTGCAGGATGGAGATGACATTCGACTGCGGCATTCCCACTTCCAGGCCAAAAGAATCGAAGAAATAGTCTTCGCCCTTCCCGGATTCACCGATCGCTTCCGGCGCCGCCGCAAACGCCGTGGACGCGAGCCCGGCCCAAAAGGCACACACCAACCCGAGCGCACTCCAAAAGGCGAGCTTTCGGGCGGTAAATAAATCCGAGACGGCTATATTGGCGGGACCCATGGCGACTTCCTTCAACAAGGTAAATGGTTGGGGAGAAAACGCCCGGGCCATTGGAGCCTTTTGGGCTTTGAGAAAGCTCGGCCGGCCCTATTGGCTGATTTTGTGTTTTTGCCGAAGGGAAGCTACCTTAAAATTGATCCCATCCGAATTCCACCGCGGCACTGACTAAGGACATCAGGATAATAATTGAGGCGTGTTCCTCATGGCGTGGCGCAATTGAGTCTGCGATAGTGCTTATCTGTCAGTATGATGGAAACTCGCTTATGAAATCCATTAACTGTCCTTACGTATTCCATATGAAAATAACCCTCCCTTGCAGCTTCGCCGCCACGCTCTCTTTGAGCCTGTGGTTTGCCAGTTCCCCCCTGTCCGCTCGCGCCGATGCGCCCATGACCTGTCCGCAATTTGGATGGGCGGAGGGTCTGTCCAACTACTTGAAGCCCGACGCGCCGTTTCCGACCAATGACACGGCTAACGTTGATGCCCCGGATTGCGCTTTCCATCAGTGGTCCTGGGAAGCCTTCATTTGGGCGACCGCTCTGTTGAAGGATCCCAATTCCGGCGCCCTGGTGCCCCGCTTCATGATGTTGCCGACGCCGGAGGATCTGTTGAACGGTAGCGACGGCGCGGGAAAATTGCACCTGCGTCCGCTCAAGCTGGCGGCCCGTTCGCTCGCGTATTTCGGCGCCTCCGGGTTTACCGAGGGAACCGGCGCGATTGTCGAGGCGGACGGAAATATGCTGGTCGGGCTCAACGGCTACCCGGTTTATGCCTCCGTGCACCTGAATCCGTCCTATTTCAATACGGCGAAGCAAAACCTGATTATCAACGGCGGCTACACCAGCCAGCCGGCGTCCGCTTATTTCACCCCTGGCGCGGCGGTGTTCAAGGCGACTTGGATGCGGCTGGCTCCCGGGCAGGCGGCGCCCGCCGGCGCCTTCACCACGCAGGCCCAAGTGCCCGTGCTGGAGACCCAGTATTCCAACAATCAAATCACGATCGCCCCGGTGGCTGGAAAATTCGCGACCGTGACCGTGGCTCTGGTGGGCCTGCACGTGGTCGGCTATACGCTCAACCATCCGGAATTTTTGTGGGGCACGTTTGAGCACGTCCTGAATAATCCAGCGACGCCGGACAATACCTTCTCCACGAGTGGCAGTTCCCCGAACAACTACACCTTCTACACGGCCAACACGCCCTACACGCAAGTCAACCAGCCGATCGTTCCGCCGCAGCTCAAGCTGGATGCCGCCACGCAGCAGCTCACCCCGGTGACCAATGTCGTGCTTGAAAACAAGACCGGCGGCGAGGACCTGCCCGACGGCCCGCAGAATATCGCCGCGGTCAACACGTCGGCCCAGGGCTTCCTCAGCGGGTTGCAGGGTCCCCAGTCGACGTTTGCCAACTATGCGCTCGACGGCACGGTGTGGATGCAGGCCAACACTTATAATCTCAACAGCAACCAGACCAACGCGGTCGGCTCGGTCAATCTGGCCAACTCCACCGCCGAGACGTTTGTGCAGACGGCGAAGAACACGCCGATCAGCGGGGTCACCAACTGTTTCCTCTGCCATAACCCGACGTCTTATTCGTTCCAGACACCGCCGCCGCCGAAGCTGCCGAACCGCCTGATCGCCGTGAGCCACGTGCTGGCGGTGGGCAGCGCTTACGCCGTTCCCAATCTGATCTCTGGCCAGGTGCTGACGGAGCCGGCCGATCGTTTTCGCGTCCTCCAGTTGCGCGCCAAGCCGGCCGCGCCCTAGGGCAAAATCCCCAGCCGCTGGGAAATGTGACTCAACTGTAACGGAACACGCGTTGCCTTTGATTGAACGGCGCCTACCTGTGCGGTGGTAAGCGGCAATACCGCCGTTCACTTGTTTCCATGTTAGTTAAACCTCAACCTTCATGGTATTATGAAAGCAAAAAAATATATTGTTGGAGTGCTCGCCGCGATGGCGTTTGTCGGCGGCTTAGCGTCGTCCGTCCAAGCCCAGATCGGCACCGGCTGGATCCCCATCATCGAATCGTCCGTGGCCGTAACGTCGGGGGGCGGCCGAATCATTCCGTTTCCCACGGCGTACCCGGCCGGTGGCGCCCTGTTCATCATTCCCAATCCGGTGGGAACGGCCGAGTATCGCTATGCTCCGCTTCCGGTGACGAACACCGAGCAGCTTCAGGCCGAGCTGACCGTCGATTCGCTGGGCGGCAACGCGGTGGGACTGCTGCAAACTGGACCGGGCGTGTTGGCGGTTCGCAAATCCCCGCCGTCCTTGTTCGACATGCTCTATGATGCGGTAAGCGGAAAGACGCTTGCGCCGTATGTGATCGGGTCCACGTTTCAAATTAACACGATCTATACCCCGGCCGCGGGGACGGTGGATATCTATATCAACCAGTCCAAGGTGGAGGAAATAAAGGTCGCCAGCGTGCCGGTCTATAATATGGTCGGCGTTTGGTCGCCCGTTAACTTGAGCGTGGCCGCCGGAGGCGGTCCGGCCGAAGTCACTTGGCGGGAGATTCTGTTCTGGAAAGACGGCGTGAAATAGTTCGCGCGGAGAGAGTCCTAAAAAAAGGGCCGCCATGAGGCGGCCCTTTTTTGTGCGGGCGGACGCTTTTTGGCGGGCGTAGGTTACGCGCGTTATTTCCCAATCGTTTCATTTCCGCCATTATTCTGCAATGGGTATGTAACAATTCGATGTTACCGTTGCTCCGACGACAACTCGTTCCGTCAGAAATTTTCGAGAGTCGTTTTCTTGGATGCCGATCCTCCACACCTTGTCGCAGAGGAAACGTTAAATAGAAAGATATCTAACCATGAAAAATATCGCGAGAACAGCGGCGTTCTTTAATCTCATGCCAGCCGAGGTTGCCAAAGCCGTGCGCCCCTTGCGCCGGACGCCGGCCAAGGTCCGATTTTTCGCGGCCTTGGTGGGATTGTGCTTTTTCTCCGCCGTTTCGGCGATGGCTGCTCAGACCTGGAACATCACTTGCACGGATTTTGTGAACAGCAATTCCAACATTCTTACGGTCACTCCATCGAGTGGCTGGCCGAACAATGTCGCTGTAGGCGACACCTTTAATGACGAAGGCGATGGCAATGTGAAGTATACGGTCTCAAAACTGTTGGGCGGAACTCCGGCCCAATTCCAGGCAACCAAGGGTGGGACCACCTATACCTTTACGAACAAGGTGAACAATGGCATTCCCGTTTCCGGTTGGCCATGCGTGGCCATAGCCCTTTGCTTTTTATTATATGCTTACAGGCAACGAAGCGACCAACGCATTAGGTTCGATAAAATAGGAGTAAGCCCGAGACGGTAATGTCTTTATTTTTGACAACCCCTCGGCGACCGCGATCTCGATGCGATTCCTCGCCCGAAGGCCGGTTGTCTTTTTGAACGTCGATTTCGAGGTAGGGCGGATTATCCGTAATCCGCCGTATTCGTCTGAAACCGGCTCACTGCACCCGGACGCCGTTAAGCGTGACCGTCAGGCCGTCGGTGACTTTTCCGTCCGCAAACGGAATAGTGAAGTCTTCCTCGTACCTTTGAACGGAATACGGTCCCGCGCCTTCTTCGAAGTAAAGTTTGTAATGCCAAGTGCTTCCGTCGATCCTATCCGGCCGGCCAAGCGCAATATACACCATGTCCGGCGTGTAGCCGACCTCCACTTTGCCTAGGCGAATCTCGGCCTGCGCCTTCAGATCGAGCCGGTTGAAAACGTCGGATTTCTCGCTGATGCGGTGGTTGATCGTGTTGCACCCGGACACGGCGAGCAGCAGAACGGTGAAGAAGAAAAACCTTTTGAGGGGCATGGGAACAGGGCGTGGATTCGTTTTTTTAAGAGCGGGCGGGCTCACGGTCTAATCGCATGATGTACAGGCGCGGATTGAAAGCAAGAAGGAGCGGGAACCGGCGCTGAGCGCCGAACACCCAACCTCGATCTTCCCGGATAACCTTGAGCCGACCGCTGACGAGACCGTTTTGATCGCCGCGGAGGCGCGGAGAACGCAGAGGCCGATCGGAAGAAGCCCGGCTTTTAATTCCTTAGGCTTGGTGCCTTGGCAGGTGAATCACGCCCCTCAAAGATCTTTGCCGAAGATGTCTTCGACCGCATTCCGAATCTCCGGGGTCACTTCGGGTATCTGGCCATTCACCCAGATACGAAAATAGCCACGCGGGGTGGGGGCGGCGCAACAATGCACGTTTGCGAACGGAAGCTTGTCGGCAAGATACTTTTCAACTTCATCGTTGGTCTTTTGAAAGTCTTCGAGCGAGGGGCGGGGAACCTTGGTCTCGACCACTTGGGTGGCATCGACCGAGGGGGAAGGCGGCTTGGGCGCCGCCACCGGAGCGGATTCGACCGAACCCCCGTTATTTATTACGACGGCGTAGCGAGCCCCTGGGGACAGCGGCGGCGCGAGACGCAACGCGCAGCCATATTTTTTGATATCGTGGTCGATTTCCAGGAAGGCGATCTCCCCTAAGTTATCGAGCGCTTTGTCATCGGGCAGGACGATCGCCACCGGGATGACCTGGTCGGCGCGGTTGGAAAGCAGCAGTCCGGCGGGCTCGTTGCCGATCCTAAATTTATCGTCACAGGTGTAGACATACCCGAGCTTATGTTGCCGCCAAAACTTATAGGTCCCGGCCGGAATGGTGAGAGTCGAGGTGCCCTCGTCATTGCCCGCGGCCTTGATATCGGCCTTCACCGTGATATCGCTGGGCAACGGGTGCCAAAGCGACGGATCGGTCACGGCGCAGCCGCCGGCGAGGAAACCAAAGACGATGAACGGGAGCAAGCACGATAGGGTTTTGACTCGG
>JBEKQH010000105.1:0-6389 GCA_049519915.1 Opitutaceae bacterium | reverse complement strand
ACACCTCCGACAACCTCCGCTTCATAGCTTGTTTCGCCTGGGCCCGCCCGGGCGGCGGCATTGGCGCCGCCGGCCCTTTCGGTGGTTTTCTCTTCCCAGTATTGTTTGAGCATATTGGCGCGCGCCTCGCGCGCGCCCTCTTCATATCCTTCCGCATAGGCTTGCCGCTCGTTGTCCGTGACAAGCTTGTTGGTGAGCAGCCCGGCCCCGAGACCCGCCACGGCCCCAATCGGCCCGCCCCATTTGCGATTGAGCGAGTTTCCGATCAAGGCGCCGCCGGCCGTCCCGCCGGCCAACACAAGCGCCTGGCCAGCCGTGGGATAGGCGGTCGGTTGGCCAACCGGGCTGGAGGCACAACCGGCCACCAGCGCAACGAGGGCGGCGCCGGCCAACAACCAAGGTCCGCGTGTCTTCATAATTTGGGTATTTGAGCCCCGCGGGAAACACCGTGCGGGTAGGTCCGGGCGAATTCGCGGATTGCGTCATGGTAGGACAGCCCGCGATCGCGCAATTCTTGAAAAGCGGTCTTGTCGCGGGGATTCGTCGTGCCCATCGCATAACCGAGCGGCGTCGGACGCTTGATGATCACCCGGGAGGTCGTCTGGCCCTCGCCCAATTTTTGCCAAAGCAACGCTTGGGAAAATTCGCCCGGAATGCTCTGCAGACGGGAAATGATGTCGTGCTCATGTTCCGAGAGGTTGAAAGTTTGGCGAATAAGATCGGCCGCCTGGCCGACATCCTGGCGGAGCACGAGCAGGTGGGTGGTATTGTTCACAAACGCCGTCCGAGAACCCGTCGAAAGCCATTCTTCGAGGCCCTGCGACATGCCTACGACGGAAACGCCGAACTTTCTCATCTGCCGGTAGCAGGTTTCAATATAGGCGGCCACCAGCGGATCCCGCAAAAACTCCGCGCATTCGTCGAACACCACGAACTTCAGGTCGTGCGGATAACGCGCGGCCAGTTGGGCGATGACCGAAAAAATCACGCCGAACATCACCGGGCAAACGAGCTTGTTCTCCTTGACCGCCGTGAGGTCGAAAACCGTCAGCCAGTTGCCCGTGTCGAGCTGGTTTTTGCCGTCAAACAGGTTGGCAAAACTTCCCGTTCCAACCCAGCGCGCCAGCCGTTGCGCCAGCTTTTCTCCGCGGGGATTCTCCTGCAGGAGCGTTCGAAAATCGCCCAGGGTCACCTCCCGGATTCCTTGGGCCGCGCGAAAAAGCTGGACGAGGGTCTGCTCGATGACGGCCATTGGCTCCGGTTCAAGCCGTTTTTCGTCCGGGCCGACCAAAATCCTTTCGATAAAGCGGACCATTCCATCGATCTCGTCCGCATCGGGAAAGCGCTTCTCCAGGTCGGCGATATAGAACGGGTTGATCACCCGGCCGGTCTGCTTAAGCGTCAGGTCGAAATAGCCGCCAGGCGAGAGGGCTTCGCTGGTCTTTCGATAAGAGCCGCCGATGTCGATCATCACAAATCGGGCCGGATGGCGCAATCGCATCTGAGCCACGAGGTCATTCACGGCCATGCCCTTGCCCGAGCCCGACGCGCCGAGGACCATGATGTTGGCATTGCCAAAACAGCGGTCCTCATGCGGAAAGAAATTCACCAGGGTTTGCGACGTGGTCTCGTACAGTGCGCCGAGCCTTGCCGGGGATCCGTCGGAAAGACACAAATGCGGATTTTGGCCGCAAGTGGGGAGTTGGGTGACGAGCTGGGAGGTGTTGAAGGCGTTCAGCCGATTTTTGTCTTTGTCGCGCGTCCAAAAGGGTTGCGCCGCGATTAGAAAATCGATGCAGGCATGGGTCTCGACGTCGAGGCGC
Organism: Opitutaceae bacterium; assembly: GCA_049519915.1. Classification (GTDB taxonomy): domain Bacteria; phylum Verrucomicrobiota; class Verrucomicrobiia; order Opitutales; family Opitutaceae; genus DASRHD01. The sequence continues at coordinate 4,566 of JBEKQH010000105.1, read as the reverse complement.
ATGCCATTCGCCTCTTCCGCCGCCTTTCGCACGGCCAGAACGTTACGGTCCAGCTCCTCGCGCGTGTCGCCTCCGACCACAAAGACCTGCTGTAACATCCAGGTTTTTTCCGTACCAGCGCCCAATTCGCTCAGCTCGCGCACCGCCTCCGCATGGGCGACCGCAAATTCCGGATCCTTCCCCGCGCGGGTTGCAAGCTCGGGTATCCTGTCCTTGACCAATTTCTTTCGCTTTTCGATGTCCGCCCGGCGGCAGGTGACAATATATTTTGTTTTGACCAGCCCTCCATGCAGCAGCAATCCGGCAAACTGGCTGAAGCGAACCTCTTCCGGCGGTGTCCGCACGACACACACCTTGAGCCGTCGTCGTCCGAGCACAATTTCTCCGGAATCGCGGTCCCACTGGCACGGGCCCGGAAGATAATAGTCGGACAAAGACAGACCGGGGAGTGGGCTGAATTTGCGCGGACGGCCGCCTGAATCGTCCGCTTCGCCATTGTAGTAGCTAAAGAGCAGGCCAAGGCTTCCGTCCGGATCGAGGACCCGCGGTTGAAACCCCGCTCGCTCCAAATCGGCGTGCAGACTGTCGGCGTAATCGAAAAACTCCCTTTTGACTCTCTCCCACTCCGCTTCGGTGTAGCAAATTTCCGTCTCGGCCGTTCCGAACAGGCCTTTCAACCGGGCGAGGACCGATTTTTCATTGCGCCGATTGAAGTAAATCGGCGCGAAGGGATTCTTGCGGACCAAAACGACATGGCCCTCCATCCAGCGGAGTTCGTTTTGCTGGAAACGTCCGATCAGGTCGTGCTTTTGTTCGGCGCCATAGTCCGCCAAAATGCCTTCGACCGCACGCACCTCAGCCAGCCGCTGCTCCAGCTCGACGGTCCGCTGGCTCCCGGAAAAAATCACCTGCACGTCGAAATCGCCGGGCAACACGTTGAACATATTCTTAAGCTGATTGAAAAGTTGCCCGGTGCGGCCGTGGCCCAGCGTGAACAGGTAGGGGAAAGCACAGCGCCAGCCCAGGCCGAAACTGCCATCGACGTTCACCGCCAGTCCGTCTTCAAAAGCGACGGTGGGAAGCAAGGGCGCCAACAGATCGCCGGAAAGCCGGTTGTCGCGCACCCACGGGCGTTCCTCAAATTGCGCCGGCGAGTTCAAGCCTGCCTCCTCACCATCCGGCCCGGGCGACCCCGCCCGGCATTAAAATAACCGGGCCGGAGCAGACTTTTAAAATAATGTTCGCCATAGCCCGGCGGACGGCCCATCCGAAAAGCCAGGTTGTAGATGAACCAGCAGACAAAGCCGGCGACGAGGAAGGAAAGCCCAAAAATTTGCGGGACCACGACCGTGCCGATGCAAACACAAAAGAGATCCGCCATGGTGAAATATTTGAAATACCGGATTGGTCGGTTGAGCTGCCGGCTATAGGGAAAACGCGTGGTCATAGCTTGATCGGGCCGTCGTTGGATTCTTCCGGTTTGCCGTCGGCCCGCCCGCTCTCCGCCGCGACGACCGAGCCTAATTGGCGGACCAAATTCGTCAGGCGAGCCCTGGCCAAATCGTCGCCCATCAATGGAACCAGGGCGGAAAACTGCCGGTGGAATTCCACCAGTTCACCCCTAAGCTGGTCCAGTTCGGCCTTCGCTTCGGTGGCCGGATCCTTTTTCAAAGCGGAATCGTCACCGGCTCCGGATATCGTTTGGGCGGCCGAAACGGGTTCCGGCGTCAGGGTTTCGACACGGCGAAAATAAACGAAGACCGGAATCTCTACGATCGCCTCGCGGCCATCGGCCAAAATGAAGCGCTCCCGGATGGGCAGGTTTAACGCGCGTAGTCCGAAACCGTCTGGCGGCGCGGGCAGCAGGGTGGTGCCGCCATCTAAATCGGCCGGTTGGGTTATGGCATCGAGGGGAGCTTGCACGAGACCCGTTTCCGGCATGAAAATCCAAACGGGAGCGCCATGCGTCTCCGTTTTCCCGCCGACGGTGATTTGAACCGGGAACTTCTTGTCGAGCAGCCTCAGCTCAAAGCCGGCGATGGGATCGAGCGGTGCGCTTCGTTCCCCGGCGAAGCCGACCGGCGCACTAATGGCCAGGGCGGAAAAAATTAGGAGGTATGACGCAACGCGCATGAACCCAGTCTAGCAGGGTTATTTCACCGTTTCGTGAAATATTCCAAAGTTCCCAAGAGCGCCATTTTTTGGCCTGTCCCTAGTCGCATGTCGGGCTTCGCCTCCGCGCTACTTAACCAAAATGGCTGGCCATTTTGGAACCGACCGGCAGCAGCGGACGTTTTTTATTTTCGCCCGGCCGCTGATCGAAACCGCAGATCGTAGACCTGTCCCCTCCCGGTCTTTTTGTTCATTGCAGACGGTGGAGGACTGTTCAAAAGTCCGATCCCATGGGAGTTTACTTATGGCCGTAGAACCTCGTTCGCCAAGCCGTGCCGCGGCCATTGCCTTCACCGTCGCATTTGCGACCCTGGCCGCTCAAATCCTGGTTCACCGAATCATATCGGCGAAACTGCATAATAACTACGCATTTTTGGTGATTTCGCTCACCATGCTGGGCTTCGCTTGTTCCGGGGTCATATTGAGCCGCCGGCTGACCCAATGGCTCGACCGGATTGACGAAATGATCGTGCTTTGGACGGGGCTTTTTGTTTTGTCGGCGATTGGGTCGACCCTGGTCTTTTATCATGTAGGCGCAGAATCACAATTGATCTTAAGCCAGCGCCAGTTTCTCGGGACTCTTTTCAGAACATTGCCGCACGCCTTGCTCTTCGCGGTACCATTTGTTTTCTCCGGACTGTCGCTTGGGCTGTTGCTTTCAAGCCCCCGCCTGCCAACCCGAAAGATTTACTGTTGGGATCTCGTGGGATCCGCCTGCGGGGCGCTGGCCGTATTGCCGGCGATCAGTCTCGTCGGGGTCGAATCCGCCCTGCTCGGAGTTTGCCTTCTGCTCTTGATCATCGTTCTCGCTCTGGCTCGTCCAGCGCGGAAACAGTTCTATGGGCTGACCGGGGCCGCTCTCGTTTCTGTCGGCCTGTGCTTTGGATTCCGGAGTTCGCTGTTCTCCCTTCGCTATCCCGAGGGCTCCATGCTTGCATCCGCGCGAATTCCCGGCAGCGGAGTCGTCATTGAACATGTTCGCTGGGATCCTGTCGCGCGAATCGAAGTTTCGCGGATTCCAGCTCCTGATCCTTACCAAATCGCGTTTCCTTCGTTGATTGGGAGCAATCGATCCTTTCTTGCCCGGTTCAAACGCGTCATAACCCAAAACAACTTCGCTTTTACCTTTGCCGTGGACTACGATGGCAAGCCCGGCTCCCTCGATGGTATCCAGGATACGATCTACTCGTCGGCCTACATTGCGAAGTCCGTGCCCAACCCCAAGGTGGCGGTGCTTGGCGTCGGCGGTGGCTTCGACATATTAACGGCCCTGCATTTTCAAGCCAGCGACGTCACAGGCATCGAGGTGAATGGGGCGACGCTGCATATTTTGCAGAAAGATTATGCCGCATATTTTCACGCATGGACGAGCGATCCAAGGGTAAAACTAGTTTATGACGACGGGCGCCATTTTCTAACCTGCACGGAAAAACAATTCGATATCATCCAGCTTTCCGGCGTCGACTCTTACAGCGGTACCCCGGGGGCCGCGAATGTATTTTCCGAGAGCTATCTTTATACGATCGAAGCGTTCGAGCTTTACCTTTCCCGGCTGAGTCCCGATGGGATACTCAACGTCATGCGGCTGGAACACAAGCCTCCCCGTGAGATGTTTCGAGTCCTTGCGACCGCCGTCACCGCGCTCCGCCGTGCCGGCATCGAGAAGCCAGCGGAACATATTGCGATGCTTTCACAAAAAGATGGCCGGTTCGTGGCGCTGCTTGTCAAAAAAACACCCTTTACGAAGGACGAGCAGGATCGGCTCGCCCAATGGACCGCCCACAATCCTTTCATTAAATTACTGGTGGCGCCGCAACTCGCGCCCTCCGGGAGAAACATCTACCAATTTTTCTTGGAGGCGCCCAACGATATCTGCCGGGAGGCCGTTTATGAGCACATCCCGTTCAATATCAGACCGGCGACGGATGACACCCCTTTCTTCTTTAATTTCTCCCGGTGGAGCCATCTGCCTTTCATTATAGAGTTTTCCCGGTGGGCGGGCTTGGCGGGCATGAAGAATAATGTGCCCGTAATGGAAACGACCTTGATCGTGATGTTTTGTTTGGTCGCGGCAGCCGCCCTACTTTGTGTCTATTTGCCGCTGCGCTACTTGCACCGGGCCAACGCGGCCCCGACGCCTCGCCGGCATGGATTCATTTTTGCCGGCACCGCCTTGGGCTATTTGGCGGTTGAAATCGCGCTATTGCAAAAATTCGGGCTGTTTCTCGGCCATCCCAATTATGCCCTGTCGGTTGTGCTAGCCGGGCTTTTGTTTGCAACCGGTCTCGGCGCGCTCGGTTCGGCCAGGCTTGTCCAATGGTCCAGGGGGCCTCGCTACATCAGTTACGCCTTCGCACTTTTAGCGATTGTAGAATACAAGTTTATCTTTCCCCA
>JBEKQH010000104.1:0-6390 GCA_049519915.1 Opitutaceae bacterium | reverse complement strand
GACTGGTTTTGGCCGGAACTTGGTAGTAGTCTTTTGCTCGATGCGCCTGGATCCCTGGAAAATCGGCCTGATTTTCTTCGTCTGTCTGGTCAGCCGCCTTTCGGCCTTGAAGTCGTTTTCAGACGACGAGCTGACCCGGCCGCCGTCCCCCGCGCGTCTGGCTGAAATTGAGCATGTAGCCGCGACCAACGGCTGGGGCTGCCTGGTTCCAGGTCTGCGCACGCTGGCGTTCCACGCCTACGAAAACAACAGCCCGTCGGCGGAAGCGTGGTTTTTGCTCAGCCGCTGGACCATCCTCTTCGCGACCCGGGACGATCAATTCATGCCCCGATGGAATGCGGCCATCAATGCCGCCCAGGTGGGCCACGCCAACATGCCCACGACGTATGCCGTGCGCCATCGTCCGCTGGCCGATTATCTTTCACCGGCGTTGCAGACCTGGCTGCTCAGCCATACCGATTTCTCCGCCGAATTTTTTTCGTTGCTCTCGCCTTGCGACCTGTTGCCGAAGTCGTTCGAGATTCTCAGTGAACTGCAGAAGCGTTACCCGGAGAAGTTTCCCGTCTATGCCAGCCTGGCGCTGGCCATCGCCGTCGTTTACGACGTGCCGCCGCCCCCTCACTGGCCTCATGCGCAAGTCAGCGCCGCGGCGCTCCCCCGGACGCTGCCGGATCCCGCGGCGGCCTTTGCCTTTTGGGTCCACGCCGACGAAACGGGACAAACGCTCCAGCCGCTTTCCCGCCTGCCGGCCTCCGAACTTAAGTTCGTCGTCGATGCCGTGGCCCCCGCCGCCGAACTCGAGTGGGCCCAGCAAAACATCGCCACGCCGCTGGCTTCGTTCGCGAATGTATATGGAATGGTGCGCTATCGCGTGGATCGCGTGCAACAGAGCACCTTTCTCTGGCCGCAATCGGACTATGGGCTCAAGACCCTCTTGGACCAAGGAGGCCTTTGTGTCGACCAGGCTTATTTTGCTTGTGAAGTCGGCAAGGCCAAGGGGGTGCCGACGTTGTTCTTCGAAGGCGCCGGACGCGATGCGTGGCATGCCTGGTTCGGCTATCTCGACCAGAACGGGCAATGGCAGCTCGATGCCGGCCGTTATGCCAACCAACAATTGGTCACCGGCCTGGCGATTGACCCGCAAACCTGGGGACCCATTTCCGACCATGATTTGAAATTCTTGTCCGAAGGCTTCCGGCTGCTGCCCTCGTGGAGACAGGCCTGTCTCAATGCCGATTTTGCCGCCGCCTATTTGGCGGACGGCAAATATGCCGCCGCCGCCGCCGCCGCGCGGACAGCGGTGAATTTTGAGCCGCGGGACCTGGCGGCGTGGAACACTCTGGCGGGCGCGCAAAAGCGCCTGGGCGCCAGTCCGACGGATATGGAAGCCTTGATGCGCGAGGCGGCGCTCGCTTTTCAAAATTATCCCGACATCGAGGCGGCTTTTGTCGGCCGCATCGCCGAGAGTGTCCGCGCACGCGGCCAGTCGAGCGAAGCCGATTATGAGCAAAGCCAGTTTGCCGACAAGGTGGGGACGGAACGGGCGGACCTGAATGTCGACCACGCCGTGGACCTTCTCAGCCACAGCATGGCGACGGACGACATGGCGACGCAGCTTCGCACCTACTATTCGATTCTCAATACCTATGGGCGGGGCGGGGGGGCCGATTTCTTCGGTCGCATCGTCCTGCCCTTTGCGAACCATCTGCAGGACGCCGGCCGGCCTCGGGACGCTCTCGCCGCGGCGGCGTCCGCCAAGAACGTGTTGCAGATCGAACCGAACAGTCAGCTCGATCGCGATCTCCAGGCCTTGGTGGACAAGTTTACCGCGGCCAGCCAGAACTGAGGAGCCCGTCGGGCGGGCATCCTTATTCCTTGCCGTTGACGGCTGCGCTCAAAAAGTCTTTCAGCACCGCGAGCAGTTCCTCCTTTGGCCGGCTCTTCAGCAAATACCCGGAGGCTCCCTGTTGCTGACACTTAAGCACGGTATCGCGGTCGTTTTGCGACGTGACGATGATCACCATCGCGTCCGGATCGAACTTGAGTATTTCGGCCAATGTTTCGACCCCGGCCGGACCGGGCATGTTCAAATCGAGCAAAACCAGGGCGGGCTTGTGCTGCCGATAAAGCTCCTGGCCGCGCGGTCCGTTGTCCGCCTCCCACACCTGCGTCACACCCGCCACCTGCAGCAGGGTGCGTAAAAAAGCCCGAACATGCTCTTCATCGTCGACGACCAGCACAGATAGGGGTTGATCCATGCCGAATGTTTTGTGCATCCGCCGGGCAAATTCAAGCCTGCACAAAAAACGGTCGTGTCCTAATTTAACTGTAGCCGGCCTCGCGGAGGCCGGTGGCCGGGGTCGGCACCCCCCCCGCTACTATAAGACCGCAAAATTCAAATTAGGACACTACTCAAAAAGCATACGGTGGTTTGTAGTTGGTAGTTGGTAGTTGGTAGTTGGTTTCAAACCGCCGCTGGCCGTGCCCCCTGCTTTGTCCGTCGATTTATCCTTCATAACCGTGGCAATGCAGGAAGCTCAGAGAGCGAAGGACAACGTCCACACCCATTACAAACTACCAACTACGAACTACCAAATACAAACTCCCAACCACAAATCCTCACTCCGCCTGCAAAATATAACCGCGCAGGTACTCGCTTTCCGGCATGGTCAGGAGCACCGGGTGGTCGGGCGGCTGGTGGCAGAACTCCAGCACCCGCGCCTTGCGTTTCGCATCGGCGACCGCTGCGGCGAGCACGTCGCGCAACTCGGCGTCTTGCATATGGTGGGAGCAGGTGTAAGTGGCCAGCACACCACCCGGCGCCAGCCGCTGCAAGGCGCGCAAGTTGATTTCCTTGTACCCGCGCAAGGCGCCGGCTAGCGCGCTTTTCGATTTCGCAAACGGCGGCGGATCCAGAATGATCACGTCCCACGGCCGTTCGCCCTCGCGCGCCGGTTCGTTGAACCAGTCGAAAACGTTGGCCACGACAAAATCCGCGCGCAACCCGTTGCGCTCGGCATTGCGCCGCGCCGAGGCGATCGCGTCTTCCGCGCTGTCGAGGCCCAGCACCTGCGCCGCGCCCGCCTTCGCGGCCTGCAGCGCAAACGGCCCCTGGTTGCAAAACGCGTCGAGCACCCGCGGGGCGCCTCCCGCTTGGACCTTTCGCAAAACCTGTTGGGCCACCACCCCATGCTGGGTCCGCTGGTCGAGATAAAATCCCGTTTTCTGCCCGCCTTGGAGATCCATCCAATAATCCAGCCCATCAATGCCCATCCACCGCGGTTCCCATGGCCGGCCGGATTGGGTGCGCACTTCGAGCGGAAGCCCCTCAAGCCGGCGAATGGGCGCGTCGTTACGAAAAATAATTTCCTCCGGATGCAACAATTCCGTCAGCAGCGTGCCGATCAAGGCTTCGCATTTTGCCATCGCCAGCGTCTGTGTCTGGAGGACCAGGGCGTCGCCGAACTGGTCCGCCACCACCCCCGGTAAATCGTCCGACTCACTCCAAACGAGTCGTTGAAAACGACTCGTTTGCCCTAAGCCTGTCGAATGGGCCGAAACCGTCGAAGGGCTCCGCCGCGCAATGGCCCGCTCCAGCCGGCCGCGCAGCCACGAGGCATCGAGTTCGACGCGCTCGCGGCCTACCCGCCGCCAGACGATTTGCGAATGCGAATTATAGAGGCCCGAGCCGAGCAGCCGCCCGTTGCGGTCGCGACACTCGACCACGCCGCCGTCGTGGTCCGCGGGAAGCAACGCCTCCACTTCGTTGGCGAACACCCACGGATGCCCCATGAGAACGCGCGCCTTGGCGTTGGGTTTCAGCTTCAGAGACGGTGACATGCTTCGCATCAGACGGCACGGCGCCGTCCGACCGCAAGAAACAAGTGCCATGATCAGTGACGAATTCCGAATGAGAATAACCAAGGCCAAGAAGCAAGTGACATGTAACAAACGCGCGCGGCGCGCCTACTCGTCATTCCTGGCACTTGATACCTGGTACCTCATACCTAACACCTGCCCCTGATATCCGGTCCCTTTCCCCTTACGGCGTCAGATTGATGGCACTGAGCGAGCATCGCGCAGGGCTCGAGTTCACGTCGAGATCCCATGTGTCCAAGCTCGTGGCTGCGGCGCGGAAACCATAATTGGTGCCCACCGTCAGCTCGGAACCACCCGCCGGCGTCACGTAGATCGAATAGGTGTTCGCCGGCACATTCACAACCAGGCGGAAATGGTAGCTCACACCGACTGAGTAGGAAATCGTCGAAGGGCCATAACCTGTGCCGTTGTAGGCGTCGATCTGACCGGTCGGGTTAAAACGCGCGACGCAGGCGATGCCCGTATAGGCGGTCGCCTTGCCTTGCGAGAGCCCGACGACGGAATTTTCCGGCGAAACCGAAGGCGTGGCGTCGAAGGTCGCGGTGAAGATGCCGGTTTGAGCGGACATCAGGGCCAAGGCATGAAATCCGTCGCCGGACGAGCCTGTCAGGGACCGGTTGCCCGCACTACCGATCGTGTAGAGCGCGCTCGTGACCGAGCTGTCGGTCAGGCCGGATGCATAGGCCATCGCCTTAAGCGTGGTCGCGGCTCCGCTGAGGCCGACCGGCCCCGAATAGATCGTGCCCGCCGTTTCGGAAGGTGCGCTGCCGTCGGTGGTGTAACGGATGGACGCGCCGCTGGTCGCGGTGGAGATTGTCACGGACAGGGCGCTCGAAAAGGTGCCCCCCGGCGGACTGAACACCGGGGCGGACACCTGCGTCGGCGGCGGGCCAACGGAAAGGGTGTAAGTGGCGGACACGACCGCGCTGTCCGTCATTCCGCTCTCGTAGGCCATGGCCTTAAGGGTCGTCGTGCTGGCGATGCTAACCGGCCCAGAATAGATTGTGCCTGCCGTTTCCGACGGCGTGCTGCCGTCCGTCGTATAGCGGATGGATGCGCCGCTGGTGGCCGTGGAAATTTTCACCATTTGCGAGCTGGAGAAAACCCCGCCGCCCGGATTGAACGTCGGAGCGGACACCGCGACGGATGAGGAGCCGGCGAGTTTTGCCACCTCGCTTCCGGCTTCCAGAAACAGGCCCACGCCGAAGTCGGCCGTGCTGTTGGCGCTGCTGGAGCCCGGGGCATAGCCCACTCCCTGCACATATCCGAGCAAGCCGTTCGAGTGCACGGCGGTGGCGACCATTCCGTTCCAAGCCTTGGCCACCACCGGCAGATAGGTGGCTGAATCAAGCGCGCCCGCATTGATCCCCCAGGCGAGGCCGTAGGTAAAACCCGCTGTTCCAGAGGTTTCTGGAGTAGGATACTGCGACGGGTTGGTCAGGTTCGAATGCCAGAAACCGTCGCTTTGCTGCAGCGTAATCAATTTGGCCGCCATGGCGCGAAAGACACCGAGATACTCGGTATAATGGGCATCGCTGGTGGGCAGCGTCGCCAGCACCTTGGCCAGGGCCACAAAGGCCCACGCATTGCCCCGGGACCAATAGACATTGCCTCCCACATAACTGGAATCCCTCCACCAAAGCTGGATCGACGGGTTATAGAGGCCCGACCCGCCGACTGCGGTCTTCGTATATTCAAATTCTGAATACATCTTCGCCGCAAAGGTGGAATCGTTGTTGATCTGGCCGAGTTCGGCAAAGACGGGCATGGCCATGTTGAGCGCATCCACCCAGGTCCAATCGGCGGAGCTTGAACTGTTAACGATGTTTTTCACATCCGTCGTGATATGGGTCAGATCCGAGGCGGTGCCGGTCAACTGATACAACCGCACGTAAACTTCACCGGCCGCCTGATAGTTTGCATCCCGCGTCGAATCGCCGGTCAGCAAAGCGTATTTGTAGCTGCTCGCCCAACTCTCAGCATAGCTTAAATAGCTTGCGTTTCCCGTAGCGTCATAAGCGGCCATATCGCCGATCATATAAACGGCGCCGTCCCAATTATTGTTTACGGAGCCGGCCGAATTGGACTGGATCCAGTAATTATTGACGTTGCTGACCGTCGACAAAACGGCCTGTCGGGACGGCAATTGCGCCAAGGCCGGAAGGGAAAGAACGCAAGCCAAGGCGCTGATCGAGAACCGGCAACGAACGAGACGGGAAGAGAGGTCCATGGGGTAAGGTACTGCGTAGGCGAATCCATCGTGAGAGAGGGCTCCGCGTTAATTTTTGGGGGAGGCCAACAGGGGTCGTTAGCCAAGGGGGATAGGCGGAAATCCTCAGGGTTTTCCGAGATCACCGCAATTCCGGGTTCGTTATTATTGTTAAATAAAGCTTATGAGACCAAACACCCGACCCCAGACTTCGTAAATCGCAGATTGAATCATCCGCCCCTGTTGGCCGAAGGCTCGTCGCGCGAATTCATCGGCGCCGCAAGATTAACCTTCCGCCCGCG
>JBEKQH010000103.1:0-6472 GCA_049519915.1 Opitutaceae bacterium | reverse complement strand
TGCTCGCCGGTGGACACATCAAAGGTCAGCTCGCGGCCCTGGTGGAAAATCCAAGCCTTTCGCTTCGGATTAAACCAGGCCTCTGCGGCCAGCAACCGCCTGGTCTCGCGCCGTTGCCCGTCGAGCACCGATACGCTTACCCCGTAACCATGCTGCGTAAACTGGCTGTAGCGGTTGAAAAACCACATCCGCCGCCCAGCCCGGTTGTCAAACGCCATGTCGTAAACTGCACCCACCTCGTCGGCCACCTCGGATTTCGCCTCCCGTCGAAACTGCAACTGCTCATAAACGGTGCGCGACTGCTCGACGGACCATGGGATGAGGCTCGAATTCAGCCACCACGACAGGCCGCAAGCGATCACGCCGACGGCCCAGATCGGACGAGTCAGCCGAAACAACCCGACGCCCGCCGCGCGCATGGGCGTGAATTCGAAATGCCGGTGCATCTGCCCCAGCGCGAACAAAAGCGACACCAACAATGCCAGCGGCAGAACAATCGCGAAAAAGCTCGGCACCGTGACAAAAAAGTAGACCGCCATGTCCGCCACCGTCGCCCCCAAATCGCGCAAGTCGCGAAAGCTGTCATACATCACCTGCATCAACAGCAGGCCAAGCGACGCCGCCAGAACCAGCCCAAGGACTCTCAGCCATTCGCGCAGAAGATGGCGGTCGAAGGTATTCACCCCGCCGATGAAAAGCCCTGTCCCGCCGAAAGCAAAGCTGAAGCGAACCCCTCCCTGAGCCAGGCCCATGTCGCAGGAAGCCGCTAAGAGACGATCTTTTCTTAACCGCAGATGAACGCGAATGGACGCTAATAAAGCCCCCTCCAATCCAAGAACCCATCGGACTTCTGGGACTATTCGTGTGGATTCGCGTTCATTCGCGGTTAAATTGCATGGATCCAATTGAGACCAAAATCCCTAACGCCAGGCTGCCAAATCCCAAAAGCCGCATAGTTTGCCCAAAGCCGCATAGTTTGATTGCCCGCCCGCGAGGACTAGGGCATGCCTTCTGCTTGTCATTCTGAGCGCAGCGAAGAATCCAATATGATAGTGCCAACAGAGTCTCACTGGATTCTTCGCTGCGCTCAGAATGACAAACCATTAAAAACACTCCTGGTGACGGGGAGCTGACCTTTGAATAAAACCGTCTTTCCTTCGCACCAAAACCTGCCACCTGCCGTCATGATTTCCGCCCTGCTCAAAAAGTTTGTTTTCCCGGCGCTGGCCGCCGCCCTCGTTCTCGCCGCCCGCGCCGCCGAGACGATCAAAATCGGCGAATTCGCCTCGCTCACCGGCAAGGAGGCCGCCTTCGGCCAATCTTCCCATCGCGGCACTCTCCTGGCCGTCGAGGAAATCAACGCCCGCGGCGGCGTGCTCGGACGAAAGCTCGAACTTCTGACCGAAGACGACCTCTCGACCCCCGGCGAGGCGTCCACCGCCGTGCGCAAACTTATCGCCCGCGACAAGGCGGTCGCCATACTCGGCGAAGTCGCCTCCAGCCGTTCGCTGGAAGCCGCGCCGGTCTGCCAAGCCTCGCACATCCCGATGATTTCGCCGGCCTCGACCAACCCCAAGGTGACCAAGATCGGCAGTTATATTTTCCGGGTCTGCTTCACCGATCCGTTTCAGGGCCGGGTTCTTGCCAAATTCGCCCGCGACACGCTGCATGCCCGCCGTGTCGGCGTGCTCACCTCGGTTTCGTCCGCTTACAGCGTCGGTCTGGCCAAATATTTCATCGAGCCATTTACGGCCGGCGGCGGCGAAATGGCCGTTGAAGAAAAATACTCGGAAGGCGACAAGGATTTTCGCGCCCAGCTCACCTCCATCAAGGCCACCGGCGTCGACGCCCTCTTTGTCCCGGGCTACTACACGGAGGCGGCGCTCATCTGCAAGCAGGCGCACGCCCTCGGCCTCCATGTGCCGATCTTCGGCGGTGACGGTTGGGAAGCCCCCGAGCTCATCGCGATCGGCGGGCCCGATGTCGAGGGCTGCTTCTACTCCACTCATTACTCGCCCAAAGCGGCCTCGCCCGCCGTGCAAGCCTTCGTGAAACGGTTCCAGGCACGATTCGGCGGCGAAACCCCCGACGCCATGGCTGCGCTCGGCTACGACTCCGCCATGATTCTGGCCGATGCCCTCACGCGCGCCGGTTCGACCGAAGGCCCCAAAATCCGCGCCGCCCTGGCGGCCACCCAAGGTTTTCCCGGCATCACCGGAAAGACCACCATCGATGCGGAACGCAACGCCACCAAAAGCGCGGTCATCATCACGGTCATGGACGGCCAGTTCAAGTTCGTCCAGACGGTGGAGCCGTGAGGCGGCTGGCAAAGTCAAGAGCCAAGTCTCGCAAATCCGCGAATCAAATTCCAGCGTCCAGAGTCAAAATCACCGTGTTCCGTTTCGAAAAGCTCTCCGTATGGCAAAAGTCCATAGCGTTCGCCGACTTGGTCTATACAGCCAGCCGCTCATTTCCAAACGACGAACACTTTGGTCTGACCAATCAAATCCGCCATGCCGCCAATTCAATCTCGTCAAATATTGACGAAGGATCCGCGCACAGTGACGCCGATTTTCGCAAGTTTCTAACTTACGCAACAGGGTCGCTCTACGAGGTGGTGACTCAATCCCATGTTGCCCGGCGGCAAGGTTTCCTCGACGAGTCTTCGTTTGCACGACTTTATGCAGCTGCCGATAAAATCAGCCGAATGCTCAGTGGTCTCAGGGATTCTCTCGATGACAATGAACCGTCTCCCTGATCCGGCGCTCTGGACTCTCGACTCTCAGCTCTCGACTCCTGCATGACCGAATTTCTCCAACAGCTGCTGAATGGCCTCTCCCTGGGCGCCATCTACGCCCTCATCGCGCTCGGTTACACGATGGTTTACGGGGTGCTGCGCTTTATCAATTTCGCCCATGCCGACGTGTTCATGGTCGGAGCCTTTATCGGCTATTACGCCGGCCAGCATTTGCCCGAGTCCACGCTATGGGGAGGCTTTCTCGCGCTGGGCGCCGCCATGGCTGGCTGCGCCGTGCTCGGCGTAATCATCGAACGCCTGGCCTATCGCCGCCTGCGCGGCGGCCCCACGCTCAATGTTCTCATCACCGCGATCGGTGTCTCCCTGCTGCTCGAGTCGAGTGGGCAGGTTTTTTTTGGGGCCGCCCCGCGGACCTTTCCGGCGGTATTTCCGGCCAAGAACCTGGCCTTTGGCGGCCTCGTCATTTCGACCGACCAAGTCGTGGTGATCGCCGTGGCGCTGGTGCTGATGGTCGCGCTGCAGTTCATCGTATTTCGCACCAAGATTGGCACGGCGATGCGCGCGGTCGCGCTCAATCCCAAGGCCGCCCAGCTGGTCGGCATCAACATCGACATCGTCATCAGCTTCACCTTCGCCCTCGGCTCCGCGCTGGCCGGCGCGGGCGGCCTCCTCTACGCGCTCAACTATCCTTCTATCGACCCGCTCATGGGTGTGATGCCCGGACTTAAGGCCTTCGTCGCCGCCGTGCTCGGCGGCATCGGCAACATCCCGGGCGCCGCGCTCGGCGGCCTCATTCTCGGCATTGTCGAGACCTTCGTCGGCGGCAGCCAGTTCTCCACCTACAAGGACGCCATCGCGTTCGGCGTGCTCATTCTCATCCTGCCGTTCCGACCGGCCGGATTGCTCGGCAAGCCCGCCGTCGAAAAAGTCTGATTTTATCAACCACGGATGAGCACGGATACGGATAATCTTTCTGTCATTCCGAGGGTAGCGAGGAATCTCATGCCTTCCATTGGCCAACGGTTGAGATTCCTCGCTGCGCTCGGAATGACAAATCGATCCGTGTTTATCCGTGTCATCCGCGGTCGAAAATTCCGATGATTCCTCGTTCACATCTTGCTCTGCTCGCCGCGATCGTCGCCGCCCTGGGGGTCTCCTATTTTTCAGACCGGATCGACCCCTATGTTCTCGACGTTCTCATCAGTATCGGCGTCAACATCATCCTCGCCGTCTCGCTCAACCTCGTCAACGGACACACCGGACAGTTCTCGCTCGGTCACGCCGGTTTTATGTCCATCGGCGCCTACCTGTCGGGTTGCGTGACCGTCTTTATCGGCCCGAAACTTTTGGGCGATTCCGGGGGCACGGCGCTGGGACAAAACGCCCTCTTTTTTTGCGCACTCCTGGCGGGCGGCCTTAGCGCCGCGCTGGCCGGCCTGCTCATCGGGTTGCCCTCGCTTCGGCTGAAGGGCGATTATCTCGCCCTTGTTACACTCGGCTTCGGCGAAATCATCCGCGTGGTTTTTCAGAATATCGACGCCGTGGGCGGCGCGCTCGGCTTCATCGGTTTGCCGCCTTACACCAACTTCGCCTGGACCTACGGCGCCGCCGCCCTGACGGTTTTCACCGTCGCCTGCCTGGTCAACTCCACCTACGGGCGCGGTTTCCTCGCCACCCACGACGATGAGATCGCCAGCGAAGCCATAGGTCTCAACCCCACCCGCTACAAGAACACCGCGTTTGTGGTCGGAGCGTTCTTTGCCGGCCTTGCAGGCGGTCTTTACGGCCATTACAAGCTGTCCATCGACCCGCGCGGCTTCGACTTCATGCGCAGCATCGAAATCGTCGTCATGGTCATCCTGGGCGGAATGGGCAATACCGTCGGCGTCATCCTCGCCGCGATTTTACTCACCGTCCTGCCCGAACTGCTGCGACCTGTGGCCGAGTATCGGATGGTTATCTACTCGTTTCTGCTCATCGTCCTCATGCTCGCGCGCCCGCAAGGATTGTTTAACTTTAAGTTTGGAAAACTCACGAAATCGGGAAATTGAGAAACCTCCGCCTCGCCCGTTTTACACTTTCCAAATTTCCCTCCTTTCCTCGCTGCCGTTTTCTCGCTTTTTCGCTTTTCCCAGCCGTTTCCCAATTTTCCCCATTTTTCTATTTTCCGCCTTCCGCTTTTCCCATGCCGCTGCTCCAACTCGAACAGGCGACCGTCCAATTTGGCGGCCTTTGCGCCGTCAATGCGGTGGACCTGGCCCTCGGCGAAGGCGAACTCGTCGGCCTCATCGGCCCCAACGGGGCGGGGAAGACCACCCTTTTCAACCTCATCACGGGCGTCTATCCGCCGACCCGCGGTCGTGTGCTCTTCGCCGGCCGCGATCTCCTCGGCCTGCGCTCCAACGACATCGCCGCGCTCGGCATCGCCCGGACCTTTCAAAACATCCGTCTCTTCGGCCGCCTCAGCGTCTTCGACAATGTCCGTGCCGCCTGCAATCTCCATCGCGTCACTTCGCCCTTGCAAACCCTCGTCCGCGGGAAAAAATTCCGGGCTGAAGAAACCGCCGTTGCCCACCGGGTCGAAGACCTGCTGAGCCTTTTCAATTTGCTCCGCTTCCGCGACGCACCCGCCAAATCGCTCCCCTACGGCGAACAACGCCGCCTTGAAATTGTCCGCTGCCTCGCCACCCAGCCGCGCCTGTTATTGCTCGACGAACCCGCCGCCGGCATGAATCCCGCCGAAAAGGCGGAGCTGGTGAGGCTCATTCCACGCCTACGCGAACAGTTCAAGCTGACCCTCCTCCTGGTCGAGCACTCCATGCGCGTGGTCATGGGCGTATGCGAGCGCATTGTCGTGCTCGACTATGGCGTCAAAATTGCCGAAGGGCCGCCCGCGGCGATCCAGAACGACCCCAAAGTCATCGAAGCCTACCTCGGCGAGGATCATAAAACCTCCCTCACCCACCACTGATTCTTTGAACCACTAATGGCCGATCCTTTTTCAACCGCGAATGAACGCGAATGGACGCTAATAAAAGACCAATCCAACATGAAGACCCATCAGACTTCTGGGACGATTCGCGTGAATTTGCGTTCATTCGCGGTTAAGAAAAGAGGGTTTATTCGCGGTTGATAAACATGCTGGTCGTCACCGATCTCTCCGTCAGCTACGGCGCCATCGCCGCACTCAACGGAATCTCGCTCGAGGTTCCCGCCGGTGCGATTGTCACGCTCGTCGGCGGCAATGGCGCCGGCAAAACCACCACGCTGCGCACCCTCTCCGGTCTGCTCCGCGCCAAGGCGGGGCGCATCGAGTTTCAGGGCGAGGCCATCACCTCGCTCGCCCCGCACCAGATCGCCGCCCGCGGCCTCGGCCATGTGCCGGAGGGCCGCATGATCTTTTCCAACCTCACGGTCGGAGAGAACCTGGCGATGGGCGCCTACCTGATCAACGACCCGGCGCGGATCGCCCATAACCGCGACTATGTCTTCAGCGTGTTCCCGCGCCTGCAGGAACGTCTCAAGCAAAGCGCCGGCACACTGTCCGGCGGCGAACAACAGATGCTCGCCATCGGCCGCGCGCTGATGGGAAGCCCAAAGTTTCTTCTGCTCGACGAGCCGTCGCTGGGCCTCGCCCCGCGGCTGATCAGCACGATCTTCGAAAAAATCGTCGAGATCAACCGGGTCCACGGCATCGCCATCCTGCTCGTCGAG
>JBEKQH010000102.1:0-6497 GCA_049519915.1 Opitutaceae bacterium | reverse complement strand
GGGCGCTGCACGTGACCAATATTCAATTAGCGCCGCCGCTACCGCCGACGCGTTGGCCCGCCGGCCAAAGAGGAATGAAAAGAGATCGCCCCTCCCAGGGCATCCCATGCCATACCTAGCATCAAACATCGTTTCGAACAGCACCGCGATGACGACGCCCTGCTGGTTTATCCCTTGTGGCAGTGAGGCGCGGATAGCAAACGCCCGCACAATTTCTGGCTGCCGCAAAACGTATTCCCACAAGCGCGCCACTGCCTCGGCGAATAACCCGGCGTTAAGCGCACCGACGTCACGGCCCTGCAGCGCTCGATCCGCTTTGATCGCTGCGCGGAGAACCATACCGGGCGCTTTTTCGCCGGAATCAATTTCCTCGTCGCAAACCGGGCAACGCGGCCATGCATCAAGCCATGGCACCAACTAGCCGAGCCATGACATCCCGGGGTTGTCGCTGCATGAATATCGGCGGAGACTTTGACAAACGATGCGTAGGCCATGGCACTTGCGATGCTTGAGTTTGGGCTGTGAAACAGTGTGAACGCTGCAAGGGGACATCCGGCGCCGCCATAGGGGCGGAAATTTTCGCGGGCAGTTGCCGCGTGCTGCGCGAAATCGACTCGTTGCGGTCGATCTCGAGCACGCTGGCGTTGGGCGGCGAATTCAAGACGGCGATGGCGGCGTTGTTTGCCCAGCTGGCGCAGGCCGTGGGCCTGCGCAGCGGATTGGTGGCAATCGTGGATCGCGAGCGCGGCGAACTCGTTGCCGACGAAATTGCGGAGGGCGCGAACGACGACGTGCGACGAACGAGAATAAAATTGGGCGAAGGCCTGCTCGGCGGCGCTGTCGCACAGGGTAAATCGTTATTGGTCGAGAACATGGCCATGATCGATCCCAAAACCATCAGCGCGCTCGACCGGCTGCAGTACGCCGGAGCGGCGACCGGCGCGTGGCTGGCCGTGCCGATCCGACATGGGACCGAAGTGCTCGGCACGCTAAGCTTTTGCTGCGCGACAACCGCGCGCGAAATACTCGAGTCGGAGATGCGCTTCCTTCTGCTCATCGCGGGACAGGTGGGGCTTGCGGTGCGGTTTCGCCAACTCGCAAAAGAGCGTTTCGATTCACTGCAGAAGGAAAACGAGCGGCTGCAGGAGCAAATCAAAAAAAGCTTCGTCCCCGAAGGCATGATCGGAAAGTCGTCGGCGATGCGCATGGTCTACTTCCATGTCGACCAGGTGGCCGATTCGAAAACCACCGTGCTGATTCGCGGCGAGACCGGGGTCGGCAAGGAACGGATCGCCCAGGCGATCTGGCAGGGAGGGGCACGGCGCAACAAACCGTTTGTGCGGGTGAACTGCGCCGCCTTGCCGGAAAGCATCATCGAGAGCGAGCTGTTCGGCCATGAAAAGGGTGCGTTTACCGGCGCGCTGGCGTTGCGCCGCGGCCGCTTCGAACTCGCGCACGGCGGCACGCTGTTCTTGGACGAGATCGGCGACATTTCGCTAGCGACGCAGGTAAAGCTGCTGCGGGTGCTGCAGGAAGGTGTGTTCGAGCGCGTCGGCGGCACCCAATCGCTCCGGGTCGACGTCCGTGTGGTGACGGCGACAAACCGCAATCTCGAGCAAATGATCGAAGAAGGAAAATTCCGGCTCGATCTTTACTATCGCATCAACGTCTTCCCGGTTTACGTGCCGCCGCTGCGCGAACGGAAAAGCGACATGCTCGAACTCGCCGATTATTTCCTGGAAAAATACTCGCAGCAGAACGGCAAAAAAGTCGTGCGCCTCTCGACACCGGCGATCGACATGTTGATGGCTTATCATTGGCCGGGCAACGTGCGCGAGTTGGAGAACGTAATCGAACGCGCGGTGCTGCTTTCGCAGGACGGCGTCGTGCACGGTTATCACCTGCCTCCGACCCTCCAGACCGCCGAGGCTTCAGGCACAATGCCAACGGCGGGCTCGCTGCAGGCCGCTCTCGACGCGGTGGAGCGCGAAATGATCGTGGAGGCCTTGAAGGCCCACCGGGGCGTCATTGCCCAGGCCGCCCGCCAGCTCGGCCTCACCGAGCGCATCATGGGGCTGCGGGTGAAAAAGCATGGCGTCGCCGTCGAGAACTTTCGCGATAGCGGCACCGAAAAATCCCAAACGCCATACTCCAAATCCCAAAAAAATCCCAAATAGGATTGTGCGTCATTTTGTTTTATTCTGGAGAAGGTGAGAGCAGGTTTATCCCGCGACGTGTCTCGGCATAAAGCCCCTGCCACAAGCAAAAAGACCCGGTGCCCAAAATAGCCTCGGTCGCGAGGACTGCTCCAATATTGAAAGTTTAAATCTTAAGATTTCTTTGGCGTTTGAACATCGGGGTTGGGGATTTAGTAAAGTAGTGGTTTCATGCGGTATTCTCCGCCGAGGACGAGATATTCCGATTCGCCTTCAAGCAAGTGGCGCGGAAGCAGTCCGCTGAAGAAAACGATCTTTTGCACCGGCACCGGCACCTCCCAGACGGAAGAGCCGAATTCCCAGGCGATCTCGCGGTCGGCGGTAAATGAGCTGAGATTGTTCAACTGGACACAGGTCGTTTTTGGCTCCGGGGTGACGGCGTTGCGGATGGCATATTCCTCCGGGTCGTGCGTGCCGCGGTAGAGCGTGCGCCAGTGTTCGCCGGGAAAACGCCTCGGCAGCTCGTCCTGGCAAAACGTGTAGAGCAGGTCGAGTTGCATCAGAGCGCCGACGGTTTTTGCGGCGCCGCGCAGGCGGTCGCATTCGTAGCGGTGGCGCGCGTCATTGTCGGCTTCGATCCGGCCGCCGTGAAACGTCGGCGGCAGGCCGAAGCGGCTTTCGACCCAGGATTTCAGGACGGCGCCGGCGTGGCCGTTGCTGTCGACGCCCCAATGGCGCAGAAACTGAATATAACTGCTGCGGATGCTGGAGCGCGCCGAATTTCGATGCTCGGCCCATTCGTGCAGTTGGAATTTCACGGAGACATAATCATGAAACACCTGCCCGCGCTGCTCCGGATCGGCGATGGTCGCGAGGCGTTGGAAGAGGCGTCGGTCCGCCTGGCGCACGCCCAAAATATCGAGCGGTTGCGGGTGATCCTGAAATTCCCGGTCGCCAATCACCCACGGCGAAAGATTGCAGCGGTTGAAAATCGTCGGAGGAGCGGCGGGCAATTTTGGCACGGGAATGGAAGCGACAGCCGGAGCGTGGCCAGTCAACCATTCCGCCCGGCGAAGGCGAGCAATCCTGCGGTCTGTTCGCGAATCGCGGCCTGCACGGTTGGATCGAGGCGCTTGAGCCAGTGCGCGGGGATGGACTGCACGCCATAGAGTGCGCCGGCGAGTTGGCCGGCGAGTGCGCCCGCGGTATCGGCATCGCCGCCGCGATTGACCGCACGCACGACGCATTCCTCAAAACTCGTCGCGTTAAAGAACGTGTCGAACACCGTCTGAACCGTGTCGACGATGTAACCGCTGGTGTGGCCCGGCCACGGCTCAAAGCCAAACTCCGGATGCTGGGCCACCAGTTCATCGGCGATTTCACGGGCATCGTCGAGCGAGCCGCCGAGGACGAGCCGCTGTGTGATCCGGCCCAGCGCGAGTGTGGCGGCATCGGACAACGGGTGATGGTGTGTGAGGTGGGCTTGCTCAAGACTGCAGTAGGCAAAGGCTTCCGGGTCGTTGAGCGTGGCGAGGGCGAGTGGCAAATTGCGCATCGCGGCGCCATTGCCCGCGCTGTCGGCCGACGGCTCGGCGCTCAAACTGCCTTCGAGCATGTAGCGGCGAATGCCCCGGCGGCAGGTATGCCCGATGTCAACCGGGCCGCGGCCCATCCAGCTGACGAAGGCGTCGGCGACTGCGCGCAAATTCCAACGGCCGCGCACAAGCAGCGCGTGACCGAGGGCGAGACACATTTGCGTATCGTCGGTGACCTGGCCGGGCTTCAAGCGGAGCCAGCCGCCGCCAATGATTTTACGGTGCACCTTGTAGTAGGCCGCGATTTCGCCGGAGGTCATGAACTCGACCGTGGCGCCGAGTGCGTCGCCCGCGGCGAACCCGAGATAGGCGCCCAGCGCACGGGGCTCGATCTCGGGCGAGCGAAACGTCATCGGCAAATGTTCGGTCGCGATCATGCCGCCTGCGTAGCTCAAGGCGTGCCGACCTCGTTTGCCCGCGCTTACGAGGGGACCGACACGACCGCCCGGAGATTTTCCTACATTTTGGTAGGATTGCCCATCCGCGCGCTACCCCAAGGTAGCTTTATCGGTGGCGCCAGGGCGGTGGAAACGGAGTGAAAAAATTATAATACCGCGATGGGCGGTGACTTAGGAAGCGCAAGCAGACCGTGGCACGGCGGCGGCTAAAGGAGGCATACGTTCGCACCACAATCACAAAACAAAAAAAGCTCATGAGAAAAGTCGCTATTTACGGCAAGGGCGGTATCGGAAAATCCACTACCACCCAAAACACCGTCGCCGGTCTCGTCGAGATGGGCCGCAAGGTCATGGTGGTCGGCTGCGACCCCAAGGCCGACTCGACCCGCCTCCTGCTCGGCGGCCTGGCCCAACGCTCCGTGCTCGACACCCTGCGCGAGGAGGGCGAGGACGTCGAACTCGCCGACATCCGCTCGCCCGGTTTTTGCAACAGTCTCTGCGTCGAGTCCGGCGGCCCCGAGCCGGGCGTCGGTTGCGCCGGCCGCGGCATCATCACCTCGATCAACATGCTCGAACAGCTCGGCGCCTACGACGAGAGCGAGAAACTCGACTACGTGTTCTATGACGTGCTCGGCGACGTCGTGTGCGGCGGATTCGCCATGCCGATCCGCGAAGGCAAGGCCGAGGAGATCTACATCGTCTGCTCCGGCGAGATGATGGCGATGTATGCCGCCAACAATATTTCCAAGGGCATCCTCAAATTCGCCAAAACCGGCGCGGTCCGCCTCGGCGGCCTGATCTGCAACAGCCGCAAGGTCGACAACGAGCGCGAGATGGTCGAGGAGTTCGCCAAGAAGCTCGGCACGCAGATGATCCACTTCGTCCCGCGGCACAACGACGTGCAACGCGCCGAAATCAACCGCAAGACGGTGATCGAGTGGAACAAGGATTGCGAGCAGGCCGCGGAATACCGCGCGCTGGCCCGCGCCATCGAGAACAACAAAAACTTGGTGATTCCCAGCCCGCTGGCCATGCCGGAGCTCGAAGCACTGCTGATGGAGTTTGGCCTGTTGAATTGAGCGCCGCCTGCCTTGCCCTCCCCCGCATTCTCAAACTTACCGGTTCCCGCCATCATGAGCGACCTTTCCGCCTCCGCCAGCACGGACTCCATCGAGGCCATGCCCGAACCTTCGCGCCCGCAACCCGATCCCGTGGCCGCCCGCGAGGAGTTCCTGAAAATTTATCCGGACAAAACGCGCAAGAAACGTGCGAAGCAGCTTCTCGTTAACACCGATCCGGAAAAACCCGCCGAGATCGGCGCGAACACGCGCACTATTCCCGGCATCATGACCCAGCGCGGCTGCACTTACGCCGGTTGTCGCGGCGTCGTTATCGGCCCGATGCACGACGTGCTGCACATCACGCACGGGCCGGTCGGTTGCAGCTTCTACTCGTGGCAGACCCGCCGCAACCTGGCCAGGCCGCAACCCGGCCAGATCAACTTTCTCCAATACAGCATGACCACCGACATGATGGAGGACGAGATCATCTTCGGCGGGGAAAAGAAACTCGCCGCGGCGATTCGCGAGGCCTACCGCATCTTCAAGCCGAAAGCCATCGCGGTCTACTCGACGTGTCCCGTCGGACTGATCGGCGACGACGTCCATACCGTCTGTCGGCTGGCCAAGGCCGAACTCGGCATCAACATCTTCGGCTTTTCCTGCGAGGGCTACAAAGGCGTCTCCCAATCCGCCGGCCATCACATCGCCAACAACGGCGTGTTCAAGCACATGGTCGGCCTCAATGACACGCCGGACGAAGGCGAATTTCGCATCAACGTTTTCGGCGAATACAACATCGGCGGCGACGCGTGGGAAATCGATTCGCTGCTTCGCAAGTGCGGCATCCAGGTCACGGCCACGCTCTCGGGCGATATTTCCTATGAGCAGGTCACAAAATGCCACACCGCCGACCTCAACGTCGTCCAATGCCACCGCTCGATCAACTACATGGCCGAGATGATGGAGATAAAATACGGCATTCCGTGGATCAAAGTGAACTTCATCGGCGCGCAAACCAGCGCCAAGTCCCTGCGCAAGATCGCCAAATATTTCGACTCGAAAAAACTCACCGACCGTGTCGAGGAGGTCATCGCGCAGGAGATGGCCGCGCTGCGCCCGGTCCAGGACGAGATGCGCCGGCGCTGCCAGGGCAAAACCGCCGCGCTTTTCGTCGGCGGGTCGCGCGCCCACCACTACCAGGATCTTTTCAAGGACATCGGCATGACCACCGTCGCGGCCGGCTACGAATTCGCCCATCGCGACGATTACGAGGGCCGCTCCGTCCTG
>JBEKQH010000101.1:0-6512 GCA_049519915.1 Opitutaceae bacterium | reverse complement strand
ACTCGGGGGGTAGTGGCGGAAATGGCTTGGGCACTGTCTTCCAAATGACTCCGGCGGGCGTTTTGACTACCTTGGCCGTATTTGACGACGCCAATGGGGCTTTCTCGTACGCAGGCGTGATCCAGGGCCGCGATGGCAACCTATATGGCACGGCTTCAGAAGGGGGCACTTTCACCGGCGGAGTGATTTTTCAGCTTATTGCAGCCAACGGTGGATACGTGTTCACGCCGCCTCTCGTGCAAGTTGCCATACCAACATTCAGTCCGCCGGCCGGCAGCTTTGCCAGTGCACAGACTGTCACTATCAGCTCCGCCACCAACGGCGTCTCTTTAGCTTATACCACGGACGGCAGCACCCCGACGGAAAACGGGGGCATCGTTACCCACGGGACACTATTGTATAATGGTGGAACCGTTGCTATCGGCGGCAGCACCGGCTACATCACGCTTGAAGCTATTGCGTTTTCCCCCGGCTTTGCCGACAGCGCGGTGGCCACCGACATCCTGCCGGCGGACACGCCGACCTTCAGCCCGCCGGCGGGCACCTACACAAGCGGACAAATGGTGACGATCAGTTCCGCCACCGGTTACACGACGATCGTTTATACGACGGACGGCAGCACGCCGACGGAGAGCAATGGTTTAGCCTCCAACGGCCAAACTCTGCAAAACGGCGAGTCTATATTCATCGGGGGCAGCACCAGCAACATCACGCTCAAAGCCATGGCGATCGGCTATGGCCAACCTGACAGCGCGGTGGCTACTGGGGCTTATACAATTCTCCCGGCGGCCACACCGACGTTTAGTCCGCCGGCGGGCACCTACACAAGCGGACAAATGGTGACGATCAGTTCCGCCAACGGTTACACGACGATCGTTTATACGACGGACGGCAGTACGCCGACGGAAAGCAATGGTTTAGCCTCCAATGGCCAAACGCTGCAAAACGGCCAATCGATATTCATCGGCGGCAGCACCGGCAACATCACGCTTAAAGCTATTGCGATCGGCTACGGCCAACCCGACAGCGCGGTGGCTATCGGCGTCTATGACATTCTCCCGCCGGCCACACCGACCTTCAGTCCGCCGGCTGGCACTTACTCGAGCGCTCAATCGGTGACGATTGGCTCCACCACCAACGACGCCGTGATCTTTTATACTACGGACGGCAGTACGCCGACTATTACAAATGGCACATTATTGGCCAACGGCGGATCGGTTTCTATTGTTGGCACCACCACAACCCTCAAAGCTATTGCTGTTGTATTTGTAATTGAAGGCTGCGAGACCAACACTAGCGCCGTGACCGCCGGCGTTTACACCATTAGTGGGTCGACTCCGATTCCGACGACGCCGCAGATTCAAGGATCGAATGGGACCCGGGTGGCTGCTCAAAAGTCTGAAGGGCTGAAATCGCCGCAGTCCGCAGGAGCCGGGGCTCCATTCTCAATTTTCCCACGCACGGAAGGCGAATGAGGGCGAACGGGTCGAAATCTCTGCTAAGAAACTCAACCCTTCACCACAAAGGCGCGAAGGGCCCAAAGATCGAACAAGAAGTCCGAGTTCCTGGCTTCTGGGTCTCTTGCTTCAATTCATCCGCGCCCGATTGCCCAACCGTGAACCTGTCGAAAAATCACAAACGCCAACGTTTTTAAAAAGGCAGGGGGAAAATTCGCCGCAGAGGGCAGGAATCGCTGCTATCCTCTAGGATGGCCCGAATTTCAAAGAAGCTCAGAAAGCCATGGCCGGCCCTCGCTGCGGTTCGAAAAGAACTTGCCGCTGCGATCATTGTGCTACATGAATGTAGCACAATGAAAACGACGACCGTCCGCGAGCTGCGGAACAACTACGCCAAGGTCCTCCGCTGGGTCTCGGCTGGCGAGGAAGTACAGATAACCAAGCGAGGCCAGATCGTCGCCAAGGTCGTCCCACCTCAACTGGCCTCGTCGCGCAAGCTGGATTGGAACGAAAGCGCCGCCTTCAGGCATCCGGCCTGGCCGCACCGGCTGACGGTGGTCGAAAGCGCCGCCGTGCTCGCGGATAGCCAGGGAGCCTGACATGCCCGTCAGGGTCGCCGATACCAGCTTCCTCTTTTCCCTCTACGGAAACGATGCATCCACCGCGCCGGCCAAGGCGTGGATGCGGCAAAACGCCCAGCCGGTCACGATCACGGTGCTCAACCGCTACGAACTGGGAAATGCGCTGCGGTTCGCGGCGTTCCGCAAAGTCATTTCCCAGGCGGATGCCCTTTCTTCCTTGGTTGCGTTTGATTCGGATATTCAGGCCGGCTATCTCCAGCTCGTGCCGTGCGAACTTTCGGCCGTCGTTGAAGAGGCTCTCCGTCTGTCGGGGCGTTACACTTTGGCCGGCGGGCACCGTTCGTTCGACATCTTGCACATCGCTGCCGCGCGCGTCGTCAAAGCGAACGCTTTTCTCAGTTTTAATGCAAACCAGCGCAAGCTGGCCGGCGCGGTCGGATTGGCCGTAGAACCTTAGCTTTTACCTTTCAGCCTTTGACCTTCACTTGGGTGTTGGGCGTTCGGCCTGTCCTCCGTAGCCTTGGCGAAGGAGGATGTGGGATGCTGGACGTTCGCGGAGCGCCACGAGCGTCGCGCCCCAGCCGCCGCTGGTTTCGTCGCCGAGGCGGAAGCTATGCACAAGGGGCGAGCGGCGCAGTAGCGCATGCACGGTCTCGCGGAGGGTTCCGGTGCCTTTGCCATGCACAATGCGGACGGAGTAAATTCCGCGCGCCAGGCACTCGGCGAGATAAGCGGGGATCAGCACGCCGGTTTCGCTGGGGCGAAAGGTGTGCAGATCGAGTTCGCCGGTGATGGGAAGCGAAACTGGCTCGTCAGACATTGGGACTGTTGGTAACCGCGATTGAACGCGAATATCCATGAGAAGCTGTTCCCCGCTGATGGCACGAATATCCGCGGATATTGGTGGGTAGAGCGATTTCGCCACAAAACCCTCGAATAAACGCGGCCCACGGTTTGGGCGGCGGTGCTTATTCGAGGTGTCTGTGGCAAAATCTTTCGCGTCCTACGGACACGACTCAGCTTGGCCGAGCTCTACCTGTCTGAATATGCGTCCATTCGCGTTCATTCGCGGTTAAAAAATGGCTCATTTCTCGCCGTGTTCGACGCCGGGCGTTTCTACGGCCGGTGGCGGTTCGAGCGGGCTAGCCGGTCGCGCGGACGCTTTGGCCGCGGCTTCGTCCCAGACCGGTTTCTTTACGGGTTTGGGCGGCTCTTCCATGGCGCGTTTAAACTCTTCCTCGATGCCGGAGGTGGCTTTTTTAAACTCGCGGATAGATTTGCCCAGGCCGCGCGCAAATTCGGGCAGTTTATCTCCGCCAAACAAAATCAGCACCACGACAAGAATGACCATGATCTCGGTGCCGCCGATATCGAACAAGGCAAAATAGGGAGCGGGATAGGTCATGGCAGGGGAGGCTCGGGCGACAAGATAACGGTGTTCTCCCTGCCTTGGCAACTGTTCGTCGCCGATCGCATAAGTAGCGGGTAGTAAGTAGTGAGTAGCGAGTCGTTCTGATCAATGGAACAAGCCAATGAACTGTTTAGGCTCGACGCTTCTTCTCATTGTCATTCCGAGCCTTGCGAGGTACCGAGCGAAGCGACATCCGCCATCTCACACATATGTCCAATTTTGTGAGATCCTTCGCTGGCGCTCTGGATGACAAATGAAGACACCGCACACACCAAGTTCATTGGCAACGAGGAATTTCGTCTCAAGTTGGTGTTTTCCTCCGTGCACTTTGCGGTGAATAATTGAGTTATCAGTGACCCTCCTTCGCTCTCTGAGCTATGAAGGGCAGGCAATCCGTGTACATCAGTGGTGAAAACTCTTTAGGCAGCAATATCTGACTGGACGCCTTGTCTGTGCTCAGCATGACAGGCCGCCCAAATTTAGGCTCCCAAAGCCCATGCTGAGTCCAAGAAGCTGACGGACCTTCAGCCCTTCAGTCTTTCAGCCCTTCCTTACTGCACCCGGACTTCGACCAGAAAGGTTTGCACGCCGCCGGGCGGCACATGGTGCAGGCCGATTTTGCTTTCGGCGGCGTTGGCCGGCCCCATCCACGGCTCGACGCAGTAGAACGGCGAGGTGCCATCGAGCGTCCAGGTGACCATCACGGCGTCGGGCGAGGGCACGCGGTCAACGCCATTGCGGATGGTGATCCGGCTGGGACCGGTCTTTTCGCCAAAAACGGCCTCGTTGCTGCGTAGGCCGGTATGGAAGCAATCGACCAAGGCCTCGTTGGCCAGGCTTTCCTCGGCGGCGAAACGCGGGCCGGGCATGAGCTGGCCGTTCTTCTGGTCCTGGCGCCATGTCTTGGTCGCCGGGATGCGGATAGAATAGTCGCTGCGGGCAAGTCCGTCGGTCCACGGCAGCGTGAAATAGAAATGATGGCCGGCGCACCATGGCAGCGGTATTGTTCCGAGATTCTTCAATGTGAGCTCGCAGAAAAGACCGAGCGGCTCGAAGCGATAGGTCACGGTAAATTCATAGTCGAACGGATAGCACTCGCGCGCCTCTTCACCGGGCACGAAGAGCGCGGTGAAGCCGCGTTCGCCCGTGTGCGTGAGCTTGAACTCGCCCTGCCGGGCGAGACCGTGCATGGGCATCGGCCGCCGCGTGCCGTCGGCGGCGCGCCAGAAAAAGATGTCGCCGTGGTCGAAGGTGCGTCCGTTGAAGGGAAACAAAATGGGATTGCCGCCGCGCACCCCGTGAAATCCATCCAACGTGGTGAGCTCGGGCCAGTAGATCACGTCGCGCACGGAACCGTCGCCGAGGGCGATGTTCCAATTCATCAGCCGCGCGCCGAGTTCGGGCCGCGCCAGGAAGGTCGACGAGCCGACCTGCCAACGCATCAACTTTGTGCCGAGGTACGAAATTTTCTCCATTTGAGTCTTTGAAAACAGGACAACCGGCGTGGCGCAAAGACTTTTCCGCGGTTGGCGCGAAAAAAATGGAAACTAGCAGCGTGTCGGGCTTGGCCTCCACGCTGCTTAAGCCAAAATGGCTCTGTCATTTTGGAACTGACTGGCCGCAGCGGAGGCTTTTTCGGGTTTTTACCCGGGCGCTGACCAAAAAGTCCCGGGGTTTGATTGGTATCCTGTTTTTCAACGCCGCCAAGGTTCAAACCTAAACACCGGTTCCGACAAAATTATTGATCTGTCACCCAAATGGCGCAGCCCGATGGGCTCCTCGGTGCTTGCCAGCCGGCGACGCCGGAGCAAGAATCCAGATTACATGTCAGTGTCCGGCCAGACGAGTTTGTTCATTTCCAGGTGGAGCGCATTGACCCCAATGCGCTTGCTCGCCGCGGCTGCAAAAACGCGTTGGAGTCGACGAGCTTCAACTTCGGCCGCCTCCGGACAATTTTCTCGAAGCCTGTTCGCGATTTTTGCCGCGCTGCTGGCCGTGGCCGCTTTGCGGGGCGCCCCCGGCGCGGACACGCCGGTCGCCACCCCGATTGCCGCCAAACCGGCCAAAGTCGCGGTGGTCTTTGTCATTCCGGTGCACGGCGAAATTGCCGATCCGATCCTCTACATCGTCCGCCGCGGACTGAAGGACGCTATCGCGCAAAAAGCCGACCTCGTTGTCCTCGATATGGACACCCTCGGCGGATCGGCGGCCACGGCGCTCGATATGATGGATGCGTTGGACAAATATCCGGGGTCGACGGCGACCTACGTGAACAACAAGGCGATGTCGGCCGGCGCGTTCATCTCGGCGGCCACGCAGGAAATCTGGTTCGCTCCCGACGGAATCATCGGCGCGGCCGCGGCGGTGACATCTACGGGAGAGGACATTCAGGAAACCATGCGGCTGAAGTTGACGAGTTTTCTGCGGGCCAAGACCCGCTCGGTCTCGGAGGGCAAGGGCTACCGGGGCGATGTGCTGGCGGCGATGATCGACAAGGATTTCGAACTGAAGATCGGCGACAAGGTCCTCAAACCCGCCGGCGGCCTGCTTTCGCTCGATGCCGAGGAGGCGATGAAGACCTACGGCTCGCCCCCGAAACCGTTGCTCGGCGCGGGTATCGCCCAAAGCCTCGACGATCTGCTGGTAAAAAAATTTGGCCAAGGGGGCTATGTCGTGACCCAACTCAAGGTCACTTGGTCAGAACAAGTCGCCGTCTGGCTCAATGCGTTTTCGGCCGCCCTCATCGGGCTCGGATTGCTGGCCTTTTTCCTCGAGTTCAAGTTGCCGAGCCACGGCGCATTTGCCCTGACGGGCGTGTTGTTGCTGGGCCTGGTCTTTCTCGGGCACTACGTGGCCGGCTTCTCCGGACACGAACCGATCCTGGTGTTCGCCTTTGGGTTGATCCTGCTGTTGCTGGAAATGATCTTCTTCCACAGCGCGGGTTTTCTCGGACTGATCGGCCTTTTGATGATGTTCGGCTCGCTGGTCTGGTCGATGGCCGATCTCTGGCCGAACGAGCCCGTGACCTTTTCCGGCGGCGTTTTTCTTGCGCCGATGCTCAAT
>JBEKQH010000100.1:0-6522 GCA_049519915.1 Opitutaceae bacterium | reverse complement strand
CGCGGCCAGCAGGGTCGATCCGCTCCGCGGAAGGCCGGAAATGTAGTGGAAGGTTTTTGAAATTCCCTGGCCCAATCAAAGTCGGCGTCTTGGGTATTAGAGACCCATTAGCCGCGATTGTCTACGCCGAAAGAAAAACTTATTAGCAAAATACTTGCTGTTTCGGCGCAAGCGCTGGGATTGGGTGTGACGCATTGGCTAATAATTGCAACTGTTCCGGCGGGCGTCCTGCGACGCCCGCCGGCGCGGTCGAAAGCAAACGGAACGAGATTCAACCCCGCGAGGGGTAGATTCCGACAAGGGCGATGATGAACGTCACCGCGAGAAACGGTGAAATCGTGCTGGCCGGCAGGCCATTGCCGGTCATTCCGACCGCAACCGTGCCCCCACCCCCACCGCCCGAAACACCGGCCAGCTGTCCGGCGACGGGAGACGTGGGTGGCGCATAGATGGGCGCCTGGGTTGGACCGGACGCCGGCGATTGCCCGAGCATGTTGCCGGCCGGCGTCGGCAGGTTTCCGATGGCGGCCGTCACATTCACCTGGGCCGCGCCGCCTCCGGAGGGCGTAAAGACCGCCGTGTGGGTGTGTGTCGGCAGATTTGCGATCGTCAAGGTGGCATTTTCCGCTCCGGCAAATTCGCCCAGTGTGCGCACCGAAAGTCCCGGCGCGCTACCCCAATGCATCGGCAGGCGACATTGCAGGTTCGGAAGCCCGAAGGTGGTTTGCCCATTGCCGCCAAAACTGGTGCCAAGGAGGCTGAAGAGGGCGGCGTATTGGGAAACACTCATCATCTGTCCATTGCAAAGCGCCCAACCGTTGGGCGCGAAGTTACCACCGAACATTCTGATTTCACCGATGAAGGGATCTGCCATAGGTTTATTTTGTTGTGGTTCGTCTTTTTCGCCCTCCGGAATGGCGGGCGTAAAATTATCGGCCGGGCACCAGGGCGTGGGGTCGAAATAAAACGACATCGCATCGTCTTTCGACCCCGCGCACCGGGCCTTGAGGCCGGAGTGAAAATCTGAAACGTTCGCCGTCCTCACCATGCCTGACGACGATCCGCTGCGCATACGCTGGCGCGCCGCCACCGCGGACGATGCGGCGTTCTGTTTTTCCGTTTACGCCAGCACCCGGGCCGAGGAGCTCGCCGCGTGGGGCTGGGGCGCCGCGGAGCAGCAGATTTTCCTGCAAATGCAATCGGCCGCCCGGACGGCCTCGTATCGCGCGGCCTTTCCCGACGCCAGTTATGCGATCGTGCTGCGTGGCGATCGGCCGGTGGGAACGTTCATCTTGAATTCTCATGCGGAAGAAATCCGGCTGGTCGATATCGCCCTCTTGCCGGAGCACCGCGGCGCCGGACTTGGCACCGAGATCATCCGTCGATTGCAAGCCGAAGCCCACCGCGGCGGACGGCCATTGCGGTTGCAGGTCCTGAGAACGAGCCCGGCCGCGCGGCTCTATGCCCGGCTGGGATTCGTCGCAACCGGCGGCGACGAGATGCGGGTGGAGCTGACCTCCCCGGCCTGAGGCCAAGGCCGGCCCCTTCAGGCGACACGACCGCAAACGAGCGGAGAAAAAGCGGCCTCGCGGGGTCGTGGGCAGCCGGGATGGAGAGCCTCTCATCCGTCTCTTAATTTGCAGCTTACGAATAAGGGTCAAGGGGTAATGTCCCCTATTTTTCAAGATCGGATCGAATCTCACCGGAGCCCGTGGGCGAAACCCCACGGGCTCCGGCTAGACCAAATTGACCGGGTCGACATCAAGGACTTGGACCATATCGTCCGGCCACGCGAACCCGGCGCGCAAGCGCACCAGATCAGGCACCAGCTTCGTCACATGGCCGGTAAAATACCAGAGCTGGAAACGGTACTCGTCCTTGATCTTTTCGATGGGCGACGGCGACGGGCCGCGCAACTCGACCCGGCCGGCCAGGGTCTTTTCCACCAGGCGCGCCCATTGTTCGGAAAAAAATTTTAACTTATCCGGATTGGGCCCGCGAAAGATGTGGTGGACGAGATGGCGAAAAGGCGGATAGCCGAATTCCCGCCGGAGCTTCAGCTCGGCTTCGGCAAAACCCGCGTAGTCGGCGTGCCGCGAGAACTGGATCGCCTCGGATTTCGGCGTAAACGATTGAACGACGACCTCGCCCGCCCGGTCGCCGCGGCCGGCCCGGCCGGCCACTTGGACGAGGAGCTGGAACGTGCGCTCGTTGGCGCGGAAATCCGGCACGTGCATCGAGAGGTCGGCGTCGACCAGGCCGACCAGGGTGACATTGGGGAAATCGAGGCCTTTGCCGATCATCTGCGTGCCGATCAGCACGTCGATCTTGCCGAGACGAAAATCGCCGAGGACCTGCCGGAAGCGGTTTTTTTTCGCCATCGTGTCGGCATCCATGCGTTCGACCCGGGCCTGGGGCAGGACGCGGTGCACGGTTTCCTCGACCCGTTGGGTGCCGAGTCCGCGCCAGCGGATATCGGGCGCGCCGCACTGCGGACAGCGCGCCGGCGCGGGACGCTGGTCGCCGCAAAGATGGCAGCGCAGCGTTTCGTCCGCCCGGTGATAGGTCAGCGCAATGCTGCAATGCCCGCACTGTTCGACATGGCCGCATTTGCGGCAAAGCATCGACGACGAATAGCCGCGCCGGTTGAGAAAGAGGATGGTTTGCTCGCGGCGCTCGAAACGCGCTTGCATCTCCTGCACCAGGCGTCGCGAAAGCACCGTCATCCCGCGCGAACGCATGATCTCCACGCGCATATCCACCACATCGATCGCCGGAAGCTTCTTGTCGTCCACCCGGCGCGCCAAAGTCAGCAACCGGTATTTCCCGGCCTGGACATTGGCATAGCTTTCGAGCGAGGGCGTGGCCGACCCGAGCAGGCACACGGCGCCGCAAAGTTTCGCGCGCATCACCGCCACGTCGCGGCCGTGGTAGCGAGGGGTCTCGTCCTGCTTGTAGGCCGGCTCGTGTTCCTCGTCGACGACGATCAGCCTCAAGTTTTTTACCGGGGCAAAAACGGCGGAGCGGGCGCCCACCACCACCCTCGCCTCGCCCGTGGCGACCGCGAGCCAGCCGTCGAGCCGCTCGCCTTCGCTGAGATGGCTATGCCAGACGACGGTCGCATGGCCGGGAGCGATAGCGGCGAGCCGGCTGCGCAGGCGCGCGACGGCCTGCGGGGTCAGGGCGACCTCGGGCACAAGAAAGATCACCCCGCCGCCCGCCGCCAACGTCTGCGCCACCGCGCGCAGATAAACTTCGGTTTTGCCCGAGCCGGTGACGCCATGGAGCAGCAGGGTCCGGAATTTTTTTGCGTCCAGGGTCGACCCGACCTCGGCGACGGCGGCGCGTTGCTCGGGGTTGAGCGGGTGCGGTTGGGCGGCGACGAGTTCGCCGCGGGCAAAATCGTCCTCATAAGCCACGCGTTCGACGCGACGCGCCTCCTCGCACACCAGCCCTCGTTTTACGAGCGCCGTCGCCACCGCGGCGGTCAGATCCAGCCGGCCGAGCACCAAGGATTTCTTCTGCGGCTCGGCGTGCGAATCGAGAAAACGCCAAAGCCGCGCCTGTTGCGGCGCGCGTCTTTCCAGGAGGGCAAGCTCCCCGGCGGCCGGCGGCCGGGCGAGCCCGAGAAATTTATCGTGCTTAAGGTTGGCCCCCTGGCGCACGGCGGCCGGAAGCATCGCCTCGATGACCGCATCGAGCGGCGCGGCATAATAGGCCCCGAGCCAGCGGGCCAATTCGAGCAGGTCGGGCGGCAACGCGGGAAAAGGATAGACGGCCTGCACAACCGTTTTCAGCTTATCCAGCGGAAAATTGCGCGGCGCGCCGATTTCGCCGACAATGCCCAGCGACCGACGGTTGAGCAACGGCACGCGCACCAGCGAGCCCACCCCGATTTCCGCGCGGATGGCTTCGGGCACGAGATAATGCAATAACTTGTCGAATCCCGCGAGCGGGTGCACACCGACGATCATTCCCTGGGTCATGGCGTAGCCGGTTCGTTCAGGCAAGCGCGGGGGCGCACGGGATCTTGCCGACGCAAGCCATCGTTCTCCTTCTCTTAGTCGTTCTCATTATCCCGGATCCGTTAAGAGAAGAGGGAAGCCATGAAACCCGGAATGACCGTGGGCACGAACGAATTGACAGGGGCCGCCGCCTTGCGACATTTAGTCCGTGAGCATCAACGCGGCCCGCGAAAAGTTCAAAGTCTATCTCGCCAAGAGCGGCCTGCGCCTGACCAACCAGCGGCTGGCCATCTTCGACGCGGCGTTCGCCCAAAAGGACCATTTTACCGCCGAAAAACTGCTCGACCACGCCCGCGCCATCGACGATTCGGTTTCGCGCGCGACCGTTTACCGCACCCTGCCCATCATGACCGAGAGCGCGTTGCTGCGCGAGGTGGACATCGGAGCGAGCGAAAAATACTACGTGCCCAACCGGGACAACGCCACGCAGCAGGCGCAGGTCATCTGCCTCGATTGCGACAAAATTTTCGAGATCAGCGCGCCGTTCATGGAGTGGTACGGCAGCACGGTATCGTCGAAACTCGGCCTCACGCCCGTGTCGCAGCGCCTGCAAGTGAGCGCGCATTGCAATGTCTTCCGCCAAACCGGCGCCTGCAAGAACCGGAATTGATCCCCTCATGTCGTCGCAAAGAAAATCCGACCCGGAATTCGAGATACGGTTTTTTGAGTCCGTCCACCGTCGCGACCCGCGGTACGCCGACGTCGTGGAAATTTTGGGCGGCCTTTACACCAAGACCGGCCGCATTGCCGACGGCCTGCGCATGGATCGCAAGCTGGTCCGCCTGCAACCGGACAATGCGACCGCGCATTACAATCTCGCCTGCAGCCTGGCCTTGACCAAGCGCCGGACCGCCGCGCTCCAGGAGCTCGAACAGGCCATTTCGCTCGGCTACAACGACGCCGACTGGATGCTGCAAGATCCAGATTTGGAGGATTTGAAGAGTTCGCCCATTTTCAAGAAATTGATTTTGCAACTCAAACCGGAGAACTGACGCCGCGGCCGGCGACCGCGGCGTTCCGGGGCCACTCGCCGAGGTTCAATGTTCCAGGTTCGGCCTGACTAGCATTTGGCATTTAGTCATCCATGGTTACATGTGTTTGGTTGAAGTTCGGCGTTGGAAGTTTGTCCTTCGCCATTCTACATTTGCCATTCATCCTTTCCCCATGCCCGTCCTCGATTACGAACCGCTGGTCCTGACGCCCCGCACCGGGGCGCTTGCGCCGCTCACGCCGATTCAGGAGGAAATCCTTGAATTGAAGCGCCAGCGCAACGCCGTCATTCTCGCGCACAACTACCAGATCGAATCGATTCAGCGCGTGGCCGACTACGTGGGCGATTCGCTCGGCCTCTCCTATCAGGCGCAGGCGGCGCAGGCGGAGATGATCCTTTTCTGCGGGGTGCATTTCATGGCCGAGACCGCCAAGATCGTGAACCCGGCGCGCACCGTCCTTCTGCCCGATCTCGAGGCCGGCTGCTCGCTTTCCGACTCTTGTCCGGCCGAACGGTTGGCGGCCTATAAGGCGGCTCATCCCGAGATCTACGTGGTTGCCTACATCAACTGCTCCGCCGCGGTCAAGGCGCTCAGCGACGTCATCTGCACCAGCGGCAACGCCGTCAAGATGGTCAACCGGGCGCCGGCGGACCGCGAGATTCTCTTTGTGCCCGACCAAAACCTCGGCCAGTGGGTCGCGCAAAAAACGGGACGCAAGATGCGTCTCTGGCCGGGCAGTTGTTACGCGCACGTGCAGTTCACCGTGGCCGCGCTGGAAAAGATCCGCCAGCGATTCCCCGGCGCGCCGATCGTCGCCCATCCCGAGTGCGTGCAAGCGGTCCGCGACTTGGCCGACGAAGTATGCAGCACGGAGCTGATGGTGAAGTTTGCCCGTGGCCATCCGGCCAAGGAGATCATTGTCGTGACCGAGAGCGGCATGCTCCATCGCCTGCGCCGCGAGGTGCCGGACAAGACCTTCATTGCCGGACCGACCGACACCTGCGCCTGCAATGACTGCCGTTTCATGAAAATGAACACGATCGAGAAAGTCCGCGATGCGCTCAAGCACCTCGCGCCGGAAATCGATGTGCCGGAGCCCACGCGCAGCCGCGCCCTGGTGCCGATCCAGCGGATGCTCGAGTGGAGCCAGGGCTGAGAAAACCGCGGATAGATTTGGAATCGATTCCCTCTCTTCGTGATCTCGTCCATTCTGGGGCCATAATTCGCGTCCATTCGCGTTCATTCGCGGTTGCTTTCCGGGTCATCCTCCGGGTTGTTCGCGGTTAAAAACTACTCCTGGGCGAAAGGGAGTTAAGCCGGAATGATAGTTAGGCGGACCCACGGGGGCGGACGCCGAATGGTATGCAGGGTGCTGTTGTCTGTCTGGCAACAAAATTGCCTAAAAGACACCATGAATAGCCTCCAGAATCCAAATCCCTCACCATTGAGCACCTTCGGCATCAGGCTGAAGGAGCTCCGCGCCGAACAAGGTTGGACGCTTGAGC
>JBEKQH010000099.1:0-6537 GCA_049519915.1 Opitutaceae bacterium | reverse complement strand
AATCCGTGGTCAAAATAAAAAATGGCCTTCGGGTTAAATCGACCTTGCCCCCAGTGCGCACGCCCCGCCAATTTGCCGGGATGTCGAATCTTCCAGAAAAGTTTTCCGGCGTCGCCGTCGCGACCAAGGCCAATGTCTATTTCGACGGCAAGGTCGTCAGCCATTCGGTGCTGTTTCCCGATGGCACCAAAAAAACGCTCGGGCTCATCTTTCCCGGCTCTTATCATTTCGGCACCGGCACGCCCGAGCGGATGGAAATCGTCGCCGGCGCCTGCCGTGTCACGCCCGACGGCCAGACCGCCGCGCGCGACTACGCCGCGGGCCAAAGCTTCGATGTGCCTGGCAAGAGCGGCTTCACCATCGCCGTCGCCAGCGGAATCTGCGAATACATCTGCTCGTATCTGGCCGGTTAACGGATTCGGGCAAGCCATGAAACCTGGAATATCTTTCCTGGCTTCCCGGTTTCCCGCTTCAACCAAAAGCTCAGCCGCCTCGGATTCGAGAACGAGCAAGGGAACGAGGATCGAGAATGAGCGAAGGTGACCCGTCAGGCGATTGCGCTCCGCGTTGTTTTGTTGTCACTTGAACCATCATGCCCACCCCTCCGCTCCGCAGCTTTTTCTACCTGCTTCTGCTCGGCGTTGTCTTGCTGACGATCGCGTTGGTCGTGCGTTCGGGTATGCTCGCGCGCAAGAATCCGGGCGAGCCCATCACCGCCGCCATGCGCGCGGCGCTGGCGGCCGAACAAAAACCGGAGCTGAGCCAGGATGACGAACTTTTCATCGAGGAGCATTATCCCACCGCGCGCATCCTGCCCTCCGGCTTGCGTTACGTCCTGCGCGCCCAAGGCGCCGGCGAGGTCCGGCCCCGCCCCGGCCGGATCGCCGTCATCCGTTATGAGGTTTCCCTGCTCGACGGCACGCCGGTCGACAGCAGCGACGCCCAGGGCGCGCCGCTGACCTTTCGCATCGGCCATGGCGAGGTCATTAAAGGATTGGACGACGTGGTGACCGATATGCGCAAAGGCGAAAAACGGCTGCTGATCCTTCCCTGGTGGCTGGCCTACGG
This sequence comes from Opitutaceae bacterium, assembly GCA_049519915.1. Classification (GTDB taxonomy): domain Bacteria; phylum Verrucomicrobiota; class Verrucomicrobiia; order Opitutales; family Opitutaceae; genus DASRHD01. The sequence continues at coordinate 5,469 of JBEKQH010000099.1, read as the reverse complement.
CGAGGCCGGCCGGCCGCCCAAAATTCCCCCGCAATCCACGCTGGTCTTCGACGTCGAGCTGGTGGATTTTAAGTGAGCGCGACGCGCGCGGTTGTTGGTCGCCTAGGTGGGGCGGATGATCCGCCGTCTGTCATTCCAAGGGAAACGAGGAATCTCAGGTCAGGTGAGATCCTTCGCTTTCGCTTCTAGGAAACAGCCCCTGTTTCTTTCCCGTCGGGGGCAAAACGGAGTTTTGCGTTGGGAGCTGCCAATGAACGGATGCCACTTGCGCACGAATTCAGCCTTTCTAGGTGGAGCGGCTTGACCTCAAGACGCTCTCAGCGCGTTGAGGTCAACGCGCTCCACCCGTGCCGCCGTGCGAAACAGTTCATTGGCCTGTTCCAGACAACCCCGACAAGTCGGGGTTGCTCAGGGTCTCTGGATGACAATCCAGAGACGACCGGCGCGTGAGCAAAATACAACACGCCCTAATCCTTCCACGCCCACAGGGCCTGAAACTTCTGTCCAAGATGCGAGGGGTGCAGCAGTTGCAACAAGCCAAGCTTTTTCTCGCTGAAGCGGCCGGCCTCGGCGGTCATCGCCTCGGCCAGGAAATTGGCGGCGTGATGGACAAAAAAACTCTCCTGCGACTCGATGCGCGGCGTCGCCCAGCCATGGCCGGCCAAGGCCGCCGCCAGCCAGTCCCAACACACATGGCAGGTGAGGTCCTGTTCGCCCGGCCGGGCGAGGAGGTCGTTCGATTGGGTATGGTGAAAATACGCGCGCGCGGTGCCCGCCGGCGTATCTTCGGCGAGCTCGCGCCACGATTTGCCGTAATCGAAAGCGAGAAAAAGACCGCTCCAGGGTTGTGCGGTGATTTGCGCGGCGAGCGCAGCCGCCTTCAGTGGGGCGTCGATGCAATAGCCCTCGGGCGCTATGGGAGGCAAACCCTCGACTCCTCTCGGGGCGGGTCCTCCGGCTCCGGCGAGCCCATCGACCGCGCTTCCTCCTTCGCTGAAGCTACGGAGGACAGGCAGGGCAGGCCAAGTCGAACTGTCGAAGCCAGGCATTTCGACTTCGACCAACGCGTCCTCGCGAAGGGCTACGCCGCGTTCGCGCCACGCCTCCCGACGGAAAACGAAACGGCGGAACGGCTGGGCGTCGAAAAGTTCGTTGGAAAACACCACACAGCGGCCGTCCAGCTCGAGTGCATCGCCCAGGCGGATCGTTTTCGCGGCGCCGAAAGGATGCGACCCGCTTCCGAGCACACCCAAGTTGGGGCCGCCCTGAGCGGAGTCGACGGACTCCGCGCCGATCTCTACAAATGTAAAATTAAGTGGGTCAGCTCCTTGCGATATAAGCAACGATGCACAAGCCGCGGCGACAAGTTTGCCAAATAGTGGCGTATGGCTCGCGGTAAAGAAGTCCGTTCCTGAAGCCTGTCCGATCCGGCGGCGTGGCTGGCAGTAGTAGCCGAGTTGGGGATCGTAGAGCGCGAGTTGCATGAAGGCGGCGAACGTCATCGCGCCCCCTGGGCCGGCCCGGCGGCGAAAAAGATCAATGAATTGTTCGGACGAATCCATTTACAAAATGAACCAGATGCACACAGTGAGGGACATGCACAAACGCATTCTCACGATCGCCGCAGGCCTCGTGCTCGGTGTGGCGCTGACCTTGGCGGCCGGGCGACTGGCGCTGGCCTGGAGTCTGTTTCCCAATCGCGACGTCGAGCGCGCGACGGATTATTATGGCAATGTGCTGAAGCTCGTGCATGAAAACTATGTCGACGCGGGCAAGGCGGATGCCGGCCGTCTCACGCAGACGGCGCTGCGAGGCATGATGGCCTCGCTCGATCCGCACTCGGAATTTCTCAGTGCGGACGACTTCGATGATCTCGAGGAGGAAATGAACGGCGATTTTGGAGGCATTGGAGTGGAAATCGAGATCGTCCAGGGCAAGGTCATGGTCATTGCGCCGATCGCGGGAACGCCGGGCGCTCGCGCGGGCATCATGCACGGCGACCAAATCATGCGCGTCGACGGGCAGCCCTTCGACCGGCCGAACATCGACAAAGTGGTGGCGCGCTTGCGGGGCAAACCCAAGACCAAGGTGACGGTGAGCCTGTTTCGCGCGAGCACCCAGAAGAGCTTCGATGTGACCCTCGTGCGCGAGGCGATCAAGGTGGACAGCGTGCGCCGGGTCCGCTTGTTGCCCGGCGGGATCGGCTATCTGCAGTTGACGGAGTTTTCCGACAATACCGCGGACGAGTTCGACAAGGCGCTCGACAAATTGCTGCATGACGGGGCGACCAGCTTGATCATCGACCTGCGCGACAATCCCGGCGGTCTGCTGGACGCCGCGGTGGCGGTGCTGAACCCATTTTTCAAGAAGGATGAACTCATGGTTTATACCCAGGGCCGTCTGCCGAACGACCGCGATGAATACCGGGCCGAAGGCGATGGCGAGCCGCTGACGCTGCCGGTGGCCGTGCTGATCAACTCCGGCAGCGCGAGCGCGGCTGAAATCGTGGCGGGCGCCCTCCGGGACACCAATCGCGCGGTCATCGTCGGCGAGCGGTCCTTTGGCAAAGGATCGGTCCAGTCCATTTTCAAGCTTAAGCAAGGCGAGGGGTTGCGCCTGACCACCGCCCGGTATTACACCCCGAGCGGTGTGACCATCAACGAGCACGGCGTCAGTCCGCAAATCGCGGTTGTGCTCCCGACGGAAGAGGACGAAGAGATCCAACTTCAAGATGAACGCGAAGACATCACGGATCCCAAAGAATTCAAGGAACGCTTTGGTTTTGCGCCGATTGAGGACCGGCAGCTCCAGGCGGCGATCGACGCCCTCCGCGGGGTGCAGGCCTTTGCATTGAACAGCGGGGCGGACGCGCCCGCCAAATGATCCCAGAACTGGTTTCAAAACTCTGCCCCGCTGCTCGCTTTGAGTTATGAAAACAGTTCTAGCGCTCGAAAGCTCGTGCGACGAAACCGCCGTCGCTTTATTTGATCCGGCGCGGGGACTGGCGGGCGAGTGGGTGCACAGCCAGATCGCGTTGCATGGGCGCCATGGCGGGGTGGTGCCCGATCTGGCCACTCGCGAGCACGTGCGGACCTTTGCGCCGCTCTTGGCTCGCGCGAGGGACCGGGAGGAATTTTCGCGGGTCGATCAGGTGGCGGTGACCTGCGGACCGGGCCTGGCCGGCTGCCTCGCGGTCGGCGTGGCTGCCGCCAAGGCCGCGGCGCTGGCGTTGCGCGTGCCGCTGGTGGGCGTGAACCATCTGCGGGCGCACGCCTGGTCGCCGTTCATCGCCCGGCATGCGGAGGCACCGGGCCGGTTCGAAGCCGGTCTGGCGGAGCGGTTGCCTCATCTGGGCCTGATCGTTTCGGGCGGTCATACCTTGCTTTTTTCCCTTCAAGCCGACCGGCGCATTGTCACGGTGGCCTCCACGCGCGACGATGCGGCGGGCGAAGCGCTGGACAAAGGGGCGAAACTGCTCGGCCTTGGCTATCCGGGCGGGCCGCTCATCGAAACGCTCGCGGTGGGCGGTCGCCCGGACGCATTCGATTTTCCCCGCGGCATCGGACGGCGCGACGATCTGAACTTCAGCTTTTCCGGACTGAAAACAAGCCTGCGCTATCTCCTGGAAAAAATGCCGGGAGCGGAGGTGTCGGCGAGGATGGCGGATTTGTGCGCCAGCTATCAGCAGGCGGTCATCGATGCCCTTGTGCGCAAGACCGCGGCCGCATGGGAGCGCGGCCCCTCGACTCCGCCCGGAGCAGGCCCCTCGGCGGCCGCAGGATCTGGTTACCGCAGCCTCGGCTTGTCGGGCGGCGTGGCTAATAACCAAAAGCTGCGGACGGCGTTTAGCCGACTGGCGTTCGAACGCCGGGTGCCGTTGCTGACAGCGGCGCCTCAGCATACCGGCGACAATGCCGGGATGATTGCCTTTGCCGCCTGGGCGGATGCGGCCGGCACGGATCGCCGCAGCATGGGGTTATCGATCGAGCCGAGCCTGGCGCTGGCGTAGTTTGCCGGAGGGCAAACTACGTGTCTCAAATCTCAGATTTCAAATCTGAGACGGCGACCGTCTACCCATAGTCCCGGCGCAGGTTGCTCGGCAGGACGTTGAGCTCTTCGCGGTACTTGGCGACGGTGCGCCGGGCGATATTGATGCCTTTTTCCTGAAGTTTGGCGACGATTTCCTGGTCGCTCAAGGGATGGGCTTTGTCCTCCAGCATGACGAGATCGTTGATCATTTCCTTCACGCTGGTGTTCGAGACGGAGGCGCCGCTGTCGGCTTCATAGCCCGGGGTGAAGAAGTATTTGAACTCAAAGACGCCGTGGGGGGTCTTGATGTATTTGTTGGCGATGGCGCGGCTGACGGTGGTCTCGTGCACACCGACCACCCCGGCGATCTGCGTCATGGTCAGAGGCTTCAGTTTCGACACGCCGTGCTCGAAAAATTCGCCCTGCACCTTGATGATTTCGCGGGTGATGCGCTCGATGGTCTGCTGGCGTTGCTGGATGGAGTTGATGAGGAATTTTCCGGACCGGATGTGTTCGCGCAGGTAGTCGAGCTCGGTCTTGGAGAGCGTCCCCTTGGCAATGAGCTCCTTGTAGGTGTTCGAGATGCGCAGGCGCGGGATGTAGTCGGTGTTGAGGATGATCTTCCATTCGCCCCCGTCTTTTTCGACGGTGACATCGGCCGAGACCACGCGGTTGCTGTCTTCGGCGAAGCGCCGCCCGGGGGCCGGATCGAGGACGCTGATGTCCTCGATGGCCGACTGCACATCGTCCATGCGCGCGCCGAGCTTGCGGGCGATCTCGGGGATGCGGCGGCGGGTGAGCAGCGCGAAGTGGTCGCGCACGATTCGCGACGCAAGCGATTCGCCGCGGCCTTTGGCGGCCAGCTGTGTGAGGAGGCACTCCTGGAGGCTTTGGCTGCCGATGCCGGGCGGTTGGAAGGTCTTGAGCAGCTTGACCGCGGATTGCACGGTCTCAAGGGGCAGGCGCGTTTGCAACGCGATGTCGGCCGGCGTTTGGGTGAGAAAACCCCGGTCATCAAGACTGCCGACCAGATAACGCAGGGCGTCGAGCGTCGTCGGATCGATGTCGGCGAGCTCGGCCTGCCGCATGAGGTGTTCCTGGAGCGACGTTTCGGTGACGAGCGAGTCGAAGAAGTGCTGGCGCTTCTCTGCGTCCTCATTCGTGTAGGGCTGCGCGCCGCCGATCTGGGCCATATGGTCGCGCCAGTCGTCGTCGAGCTTCGAGAGAATCTCAAATTCCTTGGAGAAATCCATTTCTTCGCGCGTATCGGCCGCGTCGCCGGCAGCGTTGCTGTCGGTGCCGGTCTCCTTCTCGAAACTTGCATCCTCCGTCGGCATCTCCTCGAGCGTGGGATTGCTTTGCAACTCCTGCTGGATGACCGAGCGCAGATCGAGCGCGGCGACTTGCAAAATTTTCAACGATTGCCGCAGCTGCGGCGCC
>JBEKQH010000098.1:0-6574 GCA_049519915.1 Opitutaceae bacterium | reverse complement strand
CCGTAGAGGGTGCTCACGGTCGTGCGTTCGATCCGCAGCGGCACGAGCTGGCCGACGAGGCGTTCATCGGCGTCAAACACCGCCACGCGGTTGCCCCGGGTGCGGCCGGTGAAACGACGGCCCGTTTTGTCGCGGCCCTCGACTAGCACCTCTTCGGTCCGCCCAACGAGCGATTCATTGCGACGCAACGAGTTGCGGTGAAGCAGGTCGAGCAGGATTTGATTGCGCTGTTCCTTGGTCTCGTCCGGCACCTGCCCTGGCATTTCGGCGGCGGGCGTGCCGGTGCGGATCGAGTATTTGAAAATATAGGCCATGTCGCAATTCATCGCCTCAAACACGTCGCGCGTTTGCGCAAAGTCTTCGTCGGTTTCGCCGGGAAAGCCGACGATGATGTCGGTTGAAAAGTAGATGTCCGGGCGCACGGCGCGCAACGCCGCAACGATTTCGAGGTAGCGCTCGCGCGTATAAGGCCGGTTCATCGCCCGCAGGATGCGGTTGGAGCCCGACTGCATCGGCAGATGCACGTACTCGCAGAGTTTCGGCAGCCGACCGTAAGCCTCGACCAGGTCCTGCTTGAAGCCGCGCGGGTGAGGCGAGGTGAAACGGATGCGCTCGATGCCGTCGATCGCGTGGATTTTTTCGAGCAACTGCACGAACGGCGAGACGCCGCCCGTATGCGTATAATCGCGCCGCCCATAGCTCGTGACGATCTGCCCGAGCAACGTGATTTCTTTTACGCCGCGCGCCGCCAATTCGCCGGCCTCGCGCACGATGTCGTCCATCGGACGCGACCGTTCGTCGCCGCGCGTCTTCGGCACGATGCAAAAAGCGCAGTTCATGTTGCAGCCCTGCTGGATCGACACAAAGGCGCTCACTTGCGGCGAGGCGCCGGGCTGCTCGTCCTGCGCCAGGACATGGTCGCGGATCTCGTTTTGCGAACCGGCCTCTTCGGCCAAGTCGACCATCGTTTCGCCCACCGGCAAACCCGCCGCGCGCGCGGCCCGGAGATTGTCGAGATAGCCCGGCACTTGGTGAAATTTCTGGGTGCCCACGATGAGATCCACATCGGGCAATTGTTCGAGCAGCGCCGCGCCGCGATTTTGCGCCATGCAACCAATGATCCCCACGACGAAATCCGGCTGGCGCCGCTTGCGGGCCAGCGCATGGCCGGCCTTGCCAATGGCCTTTTGTTCGGCAGCATCGCGCACCGCGCAGGTATTGAGCAGCAGGATGTCGCAGTCGTCTTCGTTTGCGACGATGCGATAGCCACGGGCACGCAACATCGCCGCGACCGCCTCGCTGTCGCGCTCGTTCATCTGGCAACCGTAGGTTTTTATGTGGACGCGGTTCATCCGGGGCGCAACACGCGCGGGAAGGGTTGTAATTATGCCCAGCCGAGCCTGGGTCAAACGGGATTTCTGTTCGCCAACCGCCGGCCGATTGCTTTGCTGGAGGCCATGGGCTTTTTCGATCGCTCCGACGAGAAGAACGCGTCCCTCCCGCCCATAGGGTCCCCCGGGGACCCTATGGCGTCGGCCGCGGGCGGCGTCCAGGCGCAGCTCGCCGCCGCCCGCGAAAAGCTGGAAGCGAAAGACCTACCGGGCGCGCTCGCCATTTATGAGCAGGTCCTCGCGGTGGCGGGCGACCGGGCCGACGTGCTCGTCGCGATCTCCGGCGATCTCGGCAGCCACGGTCACGTGCAACCCATCATTGAACTCGTTGCTCCTCGCTACGATGGACAACGACACGGGCCGGCCACCGGTCTCAACGTTTTGCAAGCCTACCTGACGGCGCGCAACCCCGAGGCCGCGCAACATGTCCTCGATATTTTGTTTTCGCTCAACCGCCCCGAACTCGAAGAGCGCCTTTACGGGTTTTCCAACGCCATCGCCGAGCTCATCGCCCAAGGCGTTTCGGCCGAGGACCACCTCCCGAACGGACCGGGGGCCGCGCCGGCCGCCGCGCCCAAGGTCTCGTTCATCAGCATCAGCAAACCGATTTGGTTTTACGGACTGGAACCGCTCGTCAGTGAAATTCTCCCGGCCAAAGAAGGGCGCTTGCGCCGCGTCGCTTTCGCCCAGCTCGCGCTGCCCGGATTGGAGAATATCGCCCACGCCATCACCCAGCCCGAAGACGAGCTCGGCCGCCTCTCCCGCGCCCTGCCTTTATGGCTCGCGGAAACGTTTTATTTCTCGCCGCAGTATGCGCCCATCGCCGTGGTGGGCGTGCTGGAGCATCCCACCACCGGGAAACATCCGTTTTTGGTTGGAGCCGAGTGGACCACGGACAACCTTCGGCAACTGGCGGAGACCAGCGGCGAACACCTCGATTACGTTTTTACCGGCGCATTGAAGCATCAGGCCGGCGACTACGAGCTGATCCTGCGGGTGTGGGACATGAAAAAATACCGCGAGCGCAAAGCCTTCGCCCTGCGCTGGACCCCCGCCACCGTCGACGCCGAACTCACCCAGCTGCACGAAGGAATCCGCGCCTTCATGGAGTGGACGCCTGAAAAACGCGGTATGACCTACGTTTCGCCGGCCCATCCGCGGGAATGGCTCGACACGCTCGGCCTTTCACTCGGCCTGTTCCTTGCGGAAAAGAACCTCTCACAAAAAGACCGCCTGTCGGGGCTCGATGAGCTGGCAGCCGGTACGGTGCAGATGGCGGCGGAGTCCGAATCGGCGGCGCTGTCCCTGATCACGATGCGCTCGCGCGCGGCGCATCTCGGCCTGACTCCGCCCGGCGACGAGGCCAAGCTGACCGCCAGCCCTATCGTCGAAGCGGCGCGACAGACGGCCGAATGGACGCGGCAGCAGTCTAAGTAAACGCCGTAAAAATTCCAAATCGCCAAAGCCTATTTTCCCAAAGCAGATGAATTGATTCAGAAACCATGAAGCCATGGATGGTTTTCCTGGATTCCTGGCTTCTGAATTTAAAAGCTTCTTCTCTTGGCGGTCTTTGCGCCCTTTGTGTAAGAAATCTGATTGGCCGTCCGTGTTGTCGGTGGGTGTTGGGGTCAGCCAGATCCCGCCAGTTGTCCGCAGCCGGCGGCGATGTCGAGACCGCGGCGCTGGCGCACGGTGCTCGGTAAAGCAAACTCGTCGGCCAAAATCTTTTGGAAACGTTTCGCCGCCTCGCTGCGCGCGGGCGCGCCGGCATACCCCGCCGTCGGATTGAGCGGAATCAAGTTCACCTGGGCCGGCAGCCCACGCAGCAGCCGGCCGACGGCCCGGGCCTCATCGGGCGAGTCGTTTTTCCCCTCGATCAGCGTCCACTCGAAAAAAATACGGCGCCCTGTTTCTTCGCAATAGCGGCGGCAGGCGGCCATTAGTTCGTCGAGCGGCCATTTCTTCGCGACCGGCACCAAAGCTGCGCGTCCGGCCTGGGTCGCGGCGTGCAGCGACACGGCCAGATGCAATGGGCGCTTCTCCGCCGCCAGGCGGAGAATGCCGGGCACCACGCCGACCGTGCTGACCGTGATGCGCGACCCGGCCAGGGCAAGTCCGTTGGGATCGCGCAAAATCTCCACCGCTTGCATGACGGCGTCGTAATTGTGCAAGGGTTCCCCCATCCCCATGAGCACGACAGTGCGAAGCCGCGGCTTCGCAATGTCGTGCTCAGGCAAAAGGCCGGAGGCGTGAGGCAAGAGGTGGCGCAGCGCACGGGCGACGTGCACCGCCTGCGCGACGATCTCGCCCGGGGTGAGATGCCGGGTGTAACCCATCTGGCCGGTGGCGCAAAAGACGCAGCCCATCGCACAGCCGACCTGGCTCGAAATACATGCGGTCACCCGGCCGGTAAACCGCATGAGCACGGTCTCGATCCTCTCGCGATCGGCCAGCCCGAGCAAGTATTTGCGGGTAAAACCGTCGCTCGAATCCGTCTCAACGGCGGTCGGTAGCACGCCGAGGTGCGTCTCGGCGGCCAGCCGGTCGCGGACTTTCGCCGGCAGCTTGGGCATGACCTCAAACGAATCGGCTAGCTCGAGATAGAGGTAATTCCACAGCCGGGCCGCATGCACCGGGCTGAACCCCCATTGGACAAACCGCTCCCGCAGCTCTTCGCGGGTGAAGTCATAAAGGTTTGCACAGGTGGCCATGGGGACGATGACCAAACGTGCAGCGGCCCACCCACCAGGCAAGGCTGGTTTGATTTCTACGCCCGCCAGGGCGTTTGGAGTTTTCTGCTCAGAAAAAGGTGTAATACTTTCCTTCGGCGAGCCGCCGGACCAGGAGGGCGAGCTCCATGGCGTGATAATCGCCCCACATCGAAGATTCGCCGCAGGGGACCGATCTGCCTTTCGGCACGTAATCCCAACTGTTCGGCCGATGATAAACGCTGTGCAAAAGGAGGCCCTGGTGATTTTTGTTCGTCGCGAGATAGGGCTCGTCGAAAAGCGTGTCCGCAATGGTGAGTCCGGCCTGGAAATATTTATCCCCCGACGACTTTTCTCCGTTGGCGATAAGCCAGCGGCCAAGCCGCAAAAAACCCTGCGCGGCGATGGCCGCGGCGGAACTGTCCACCGGCTCATGCGGATTGAACGGATCGGCGGGTCGGTCGAGATAAGTTTCGCCCAGGCGCCAGAGGTTGGGCGCCCCGCTGTCCCAGTAAGGCACACCGTCCCTAGCCGAGTAACCCTCTATGTAGTAGTCGCTTGTAGCGCGAGCCGTGGCCAGAAACAGATCCGTCACGGCGCGGCGCCCACCGACGGCATCGAGATCGGTGCCGCGCACCGTGTCGAGAAATTCGAGCTGTTCGGCATAACCGCAGATGATCCACGCTGCGCCGCGCGTCCAGGTGGTAAACGGCGAATAGCCCTGTTGTGAAGACGGACAACGGAACCGGCCCTCATCGCAGTTAAAAACGGCCTCGTGTGCCACGCGCCCGCGCACATCGTAGCGATCGCGTCGAGCCCCGAAAAAGACGTTGAAACGCGCCGTAGTGGCAGCATGGGCAACGGCCCGGTGAAGAAGATTGATCGGGCGGTCGGCCTCGCCCATCAACGCGTGGCCAAGCTGGTGCGCGACAACGAGTGAGCGCATCGAGCGGATCGTGTCGGCGAACAGCGACTGCCGTCCGTTGAAGGAATAGACGTAGCCGCCCGGCACGACACCGGCGGAAGCGGCCACCGGCGACCAAGGCTCCGTGTAGACCGTGGTCACATAGCGCGCGGCCTGGACGGCGCCGGAGACCTTCAGCGCAAGTTCGACGTAGTTGATCTCGTGCTGGTCAAAGGGTATTTTCCCTTCGAGAATCAAACGGCGAAGATTTCCATAGGTCGAAAGGTTGTTAAACCCGTGGTCGTGCACGCCGGTGTGGGAAACATGCCGAGCCATGAACTTTAACGTGCCTTCGCGGCCCAGCGCCAAAAAGCCGGCATCCCCGGTCGCGTCGAACTGCAACAACGCCATTCCGAACTGAAAACCCTGCGTCCACTCAGTCCAGCCACGGGACGCATAACGACCCCTAACAGTGAAAACGGGCGTGCCATGGGTCGGATCCCATGAGCGATTGACCGCGCCAATCTTTGCGCCTGCCAACTCGAACACACGGGCCGCTTTCTTTAGCAATAGCTTCGGGGTTAAGCGGGCGTTGATCTTCATTTGCGCTAGCCCTGATGTTGCGATCTGGGCCGATCGTAACAAGAGGGAATACGCCCTAAGTAGTAAAATCTAAACAAGTGGAGGCTCCTCCTCCTCAATAATGCAGTTGTTTTTAAAAAACTGTGGTTATGCGCCGCTCCGATATACGCAATTTCTAGTGAATTGCGTAAAATAAGAATCTAATTACGTAAAAACATTTACTAATAAATTTACTTCTGCCGGCTACTTATGCCATATTTAAACAAAATTTTAGCAAAAATATTGACTGCGCCACGTTTTTCCTATCTAGGGTATTGTATTCAGAATGATTACGCCGGTCTTAGTGGTCATCGCGCAAAATGTTTCCTGGGGTCTGCTCGGGGCCTTTAGCCTCTTCTTTTGGAAACAACATCGCGAACCAAGGCATGGCGACGCCCAGGAATGGACGCCGCCTTTTGAATTTTCCGAACTGGGCGCCGCCCTAGCCGGCGCGGATGGCGCTCTTTCGTTTCACGATGCGGAGGGCAGCACACGTTTCCAGAATCCCGCGCACGCCCTGCTTTTCGGTGAAGATACGGGAACCTTCGATGAAGCCTGTCGGCAGGCGCAAATTTTTAAACAACCCGAAATTGCGGCCAAACTCATCTCGGCCGCGACCGACGGGCAGTCATGGCATGGCGAAGTCGACATGGTGACCGCGGATGGGCGCGAGGTCGCGCTTGAAGTGCGTGCGTTGGCCATGCGCGATGCCCATGGGAATCCGGCCGGAGCCTTTTGGCTGTTCCACGATATTTCTGCCAGGCGGGAACAGGAGCAGCAGCGGGAGCGCGAAGCGCGGTTTGAGCGGCTTGACTCGCTGGGCCAGATGGCCGGCGGCCTCGCCCACGATTTTAACACCTACCTCACGGTGATGCTCGGTTTTCTCAGCGCGGCCCGCGCCAATAGTCAACTTCCGGCCGACGTCGCCCGCCGCCTTGACCAAGCCGAAC
>JBEKQH010000097.1:0-6603 GCA_049519915.1 Opitutaceae bacterium | reverse complement strand
GTGAATGCGCTTGCCCGTGAACAGGGCGAAAATCGTCGCTGGACGCCTTTAATCAGGCGCTGGTGAACGATGGCAAAAGCGGGTTGAGGTCAACCCGCTCCACCTGGGTAGGAATATTTCTTTGCGCCCGGTCGGCTTGGCATGAGACTTTCGGGAACATGTCCGCCCAGCCGATCCAGTTTTACGACCGTTACCGCCAGACTATCGAAACCGAGCAAATCTACGGCGAGCCGTGGTTGCGCTTCACCTACGAGAATCCGGTCGGCCGTTTTTTTCTCTGGCTGCTGGTGCGCCGGGCTTTCTTTTCGCACCTTTACGGTCTGCGCATGAACCGCAAAGCCAGCGCGCAGAAGGTGCTGCCGTTCATCGTTCGCTACAATCTCGACGTCGATGAGTTCGCCAAGTCGGCGCTGGTCTTTCATAGCTTCAATGAGTTTTTTTACCGGGCGCTCAAGCCGGGCCGGCGGCCTATTGCGAACGGCGACCACGTGGCGGTGTTGCCGGCGGACGGACGGCACCTGGTATTTCCAAACGTGGACGCCGCCGATGGATTCTATGTGAAGGGCGAGACGTTTTCTCTCGCCGAGCTGCTCGGCGACGCCGCGCTGGCGGATCGGTTTGCCGGCGGGGCCATGGTCATCTCCCGGCTGGCGCCCGTCGATTACCATCGGTTTCACTTTCCCTGCGCCGGAGCGCCGGACCGCGCCCGGCTGATCAACGGGTGGCTTTATTCCGTCAGTCCCATCGCGCTGCGGCGCAACGTCCGCTATCTCGTGCAAAACAAACGTTATGTCACGCTTCTTGAGTCGCCGGTGTTCGGGACGGTGGCGATGGTCGAAGTCGGTGCGACGGCGGTGGGTAGCGTCAAACAAACCCATGTCCCTGGGCGCGCGGTGGCGAAGGGCGAGGAAAAGGGATTGTTCAAATTTGGCGGCTCGTGCGTGATCACGTTGTTTCAGGCCGGGCGGATTGCCTTCTATGCCGACCTCGTCGAGAAGAGCGCGCAAAACATCGAGACGTATGCGCACATGGGCGACGGGCTGGGGGAGGCGATGGGGAAAGACTGAACGCTGAACGCTGGAAATCTTGCTATCTATCGCAGAGAAGCTGCTTGGACGAATCAAAACGGCCATATGCTCTTTAGCTTTTCAGTCCTTCAGCTCTTCAGCCTTTGCCGTGCATGCGGCCAAAAATCGCTCGGGTGCCCTTGAATCTGCCGGGTTCCATTCTAGGTTTATCGCCTCATGAACCCGAAATTTTCCCAGTATGCGAATCCCGAGGTGCTGGTGGATGGCGACTGGCTGAAGGACCACTTGACCGATCCCAAGGTCCGCGTGGTCGAAAGCAACGAGGACGTCCTACTTTACGATACCGGCCATATCCCGGGCGCCGTGCACATCGACTGGCGCGGCGATCTTCAGGACAATGTCCGGCGCGACTACATCGCACCCGCAAAATTTGCCGAGGTCTGCGATAAGAATGGCATTGCCGCCGACACGACCGTGGTTTTTTACGGTGACAAGTCGAATTGGTGGGCGGCCTACGCGCTTTGGGCGTTCCGGCTTTTCGGCCATACGAAGGTGAAACTTCTCGATGGCGGCCGCGACAAGTGGAAGGCGGATGGCCGTCCCTTCACGCGCGACAAGCCCAATTACCAGCCTACAAATTATCCCATACCGCGAAAGAGGTTCGATCAGGATATCCGCGCCTTCTTTGCCGATACCCTCGCGCACGCCCAGGCGCACAAACCGTTGATCGACGTGCGCTCGCCCGGCGAATTCCGCGGCGAGATCACGCACATGCCCGAGTATCCGCAGGAAGGGGTCTTGCGCGGAGGCCATGTGCCCGGCGCGCGCAGCGTGCCGTGGAAAACGGCGGCCAACGACGACGGCACGTTCAAGAGTTTCGACGAACTCAAAAAAATTTATACCGAAAATCTCGGCCTGAAAAAGGACGATGACATCATTGCCTATTGCCGGATCGGCGAGCGGTCCAGCCACACCTGGTTCGTGCTCACCTATCTCCTCGGCTATGGCAAAGTCCGCAACTACGACGGGTCGTGGACCGAATGGGGCAATACCGTGCGGGCGCCGATCGAGAAAGGCTGAACGCGGAAAATTGGAAAGACGAAAAGCGGAAAGTGGAAAACCGTTCAGCCCTTCGGCTTTTCAGTTTCGCCCCTTTCCTCTCTCCGTTTTCCGCTTTCCCAATTTTGCTCTTTCCGCTTTTCTTCCCCATGTATCCTCCGAGCCTGGCCGAAATCGTCGACTTTTTCGATGCGTTGCCCGAAGATGAAAAACGAGACAACCTGATCGCCTACGCCGACGCCGCGCCCCGCTGTGCGCCGAAGGAAGGCGAGACGTATACGCTCGAAGATGTCCGCAAGGACGAGGAGTGCACCGACACGGTCGGGGTCTTTCTCAACATCGAGGCGCCGCGCCGCGCGCATTTTGCCATTTCGCTCGGCCCGCAGGTGCAGACGCTGACCAAAGCCATGACGGCGATTCTTTGCCAAGGCCTCGATGGCGCCACGCCCGAGGAAATTCTCGAAGTGCCGCAAGACTTTGTGCCGAAGATTGTCGGGGGCCAGCTCGTGCGCGTGCGCAGCCAGACGGTCTATTACATTCTCACGCGCATCAAAAGCGTCTGCAAAGTCTGGCTCAACCGCGAACGCGCCGCCGCCGCGGGGTAGCCTGAATCGATCCCACGTCCTCGTGTGATCGATCCACCCTGCGGGCCAACCCTGTCGAGGCTGGCCGCGACAAAGTCGCTGGGCTGCGCTCGATCGGCGCAGCCAACGGATGTATCAGCGGATGAAAAGGCGTGATGCATCCGGGCGAGGGCGGCGCGGGAGGTCACCGTCAACGACGCCATCTCAAATCAATCGCCTCTTTTTGCGAATCGCTGAAAAGCCCAAAGTGACTGCGCCGAGGATCGTGGCGTAGGTCGACGGTTCGGGGATGAAGGTAAGCAGATAGGATTGGTCGTTGCTTCCTTCCGCAACGATCTGGCCGACGTCGTTGATGGCCATGGCATCGGTCAGGGTGACGCCGTTCAAGCTGACCAAAGAGTTGAGGTCGATCATTGAGCCGCCGCTATAGACAAAAGCATCCTGGGCGCCGCTAGTCGTAGTGGCGAAACCCACGATTAAACCATTGTCATTGATGGCTTCGGCCGAGCTTGTGCTGCCACCGAGCGTGCCTAAGTCGATCATTATGCCGTTGCTATCGCTGAAAGCATGCTCGAAAAGGGCCGAGCCTATGGTCGTCGCAGATTGACCCACAATGGTGCCTGCGTTGTTGATGCCGTAAGCTTCGCTCGTGGCGTCCCAAAAGGGGGCCGTGGCATTCGAGTTAAAGGTGAGCGTGCCTAGATTTGTAATGGTGCCGTTGCGGTAGCTGCACGCTTGGCGATAGATGTCACCAATCCAGGAAAAGCCCACCACGGTGCCTGCGTCGTTTATGCCGTAGGCCCGGCTTTCTGTGCCGAGCGCGCCCAAGTTGGTCATTTGACCGTGGCTGGAGCTGAACGCAAACGGGTAGATATCCGAAGGCGTTTGCGAGCTAAAACCAACAATGGTCCCCGTGTTGTTGACGGCGGTGGCCCGGCCATAGGTGCCACCGAGCGTGCCTAGGTCGGCCATCGTGCCGGCGCTGTAACTAAACGCACGACCGCTCAAAACGTTGGTCGAAAAGTCGCTGTAACCCACGACGGTGCCAGTATTATTGATGCCAGTGGCAAAGCTATTAGTGCCGCCGAGTGAGCCCAGATCGGTCATGTTGCCGTCGCTATAACTGAAGGCGCGTTCGTTGCCGCTGGAAGTGAAGCTTCCGCCCACTACAGTACCCGCGTCGTTAATGGCAGACGCGTAGGTATCCCCTCCGAAGGAGCCCAGCTCGACAGCCGTATAAGACTGTCCATGCAATAATGATGGGGCGGTGGAGAGTGCGATAACGAAAAAAATTCCGCGAAGGGCTCGAATTTGACTTTGTGTTGATGTTTTCATGTCAGCAATGAAGCGGATAGCGTTTGTTAGGAAGATGCTGCCCATCCTAAAATATCTCGGACGAAAGCATTTCGGTAACTATCAAATCTGATTTGCAATAGGCAAGCGGCCAAAGTGCTCGGCACTTATTTTCCTCAATTATTCCCGGTGGCCGCATGGATGCAGCCCATTGTGAAACAAATTGTGCCGCCGGACACAACTGACAGATCGGTAAGAACATCGGCAACAAGATCGGCAACAATGCGACATAAATGGCCGAGTATAGTTTTTTAAGTAACTGAAAATAAATGTTGTGTTTCGCAAAAAGATCGGAGATAAGATCGGCAATAAATGCCTCTCAGTCGCACCGCCATCGAGCCTATCATGCCAGAGCAGCACATGCCTGCCCTGGAGGACATTGCTTGCTCCGTCTTGGAGCAATCAGCCCGGCTGGATCAGAAAGTTAGGCCGCCGCTCCGGCGCGACTTGGCAGAGCTGACCCGCTGGATGCATTGCTATTATTCTAATCTTATTGAAGGGCAGCAAACGCGCGTTCCCGACATCGAGGCTGCGCTGCGGAAGGATTTTTCGGCAGAACCTGAAAAAAGAAACCTGCAAAAACTCGCGCTGGCCCATCTGGCGGTCCAGAAGTGGGCGGCTGACTACACAGGATCCCCGTTTCAGCGCGATTTCGTCTGCGAGTTGCACCGCCGCTTCTATTCCGAACTGCCGGCTGAGATGCGCGTGGCAACGACGGCGAGCGGAGCAAAATCTCCGCTTGATCCGGGCGTCTTGCGAACAGGGGATGTGGAAGTCGGCGCGCACACCGGCCCGCCCCACGAACTCGTGCCGGGCTTGCTGGATCATTTCAGCCGCCGCTACGAATCACCGGAGTTTTCCCGGGTGAAGAAGATCGTGGCGGTGGCGGCAAGCCATCATCGCCTCGCCTGGATTCACCCGTTTCGCGATGGCAACGGCCGGGTGATCCGCCTTTTTTCCGACACGCTCATCCGGCAACTCGGGATTGATGGTGGAGGGCTTTGGTCGCTTTCGCGCGGTCTGGCCGTGCAGCGCAAAGACTACTATGCCTATTTGTCCAATGCCGACCAGGAGCGCAGCAGCACATCCGCAGACGATGGCCGCGGCCACTTGAGCGAACGTGCGCTCCGCGATTTCTGCCAGTTCGTTTTGCGCGTCATGTCGGACCAGATTGCCTTCATGGAGCGGTTGTTCGAACTCGACACGCTGGCCGGCCGCATCGAGCACTACGCAAAAGTGGAAGCCGGATTGGGTAAAGAGGCCGGTCGGATTTTTTATCTTCTGCGCGAAGCACTCTTTCGCGGAGAATTTCCCCGGGGTGAAGCGAGCCGGATTGTTGGCTCGTCGGAGCGAACCGGCCGCGCGGCGCTGACGAAGACCATCGACGCCGGACTGTTGAAATCGGACACACCAAAATCACCCGTGCGACTGGCCCTGCCGGCCAAGGTGCTCGGTGCCTATTTCCCGCAGCTGTTTCCGGCGGGACAGCTCGGGTGAGCAAAATTCCGAACCGCTCTACCTGCCTGCCTTGTCAGAAAGCAGGGTTTGACCCGCTGTGGCCCTTATCATCATGACCGCCGATGACGTTGTCCGTAAACGTCGATGGATTTAGAACGCTGCGTTGCCACTTTCAGTTTTTCGATGAAAAAAGAAACCGCTAATCATTGCTGTTTAGCGGTTTCTTAAGCTGGTGCCCAGGACAGGACTCGAACCTGCATGCCTTTCGGCAACGGCTTCTAAGACCAGAAATAGCTTATTATCAGATACTTACTCAACTTCTCTCAACTCGGCTAACCCCGCTTCACCTTACACTTAGAAAAGCGCTGCGCAATTTTTTCATTTCTCAACCAATTCGATTTTGGCCCACTTTTCGCGTCCGAGTATAGCAGCCAGTATAGAAAAAGGCGTCAGTGTCCGTGATGCCGCCTGCGTGCTCAGGCACGCACTTGATCGCTTTGCGCCGCTTCCATGCCGAGCTTGAGGGCACTTTCGAGCATGATTTTGACCACTGAATTGCAGTGTTGGAAACGAAGTTTCTTCAAGACTGCCGCGCCATGCTGGACGAAGAGCGGCACAATGAGTGCATTGGCAAACGAGCTGTTGACGCCGCGAACACCTGAGAAATCGAGCACGAAGGTTTCGTAAACGTTGAAAACTGGCTCGATAGCTCGGAGACGATACTCAGCAGCACGTGCACCCTCGGCCAGATAGGTGCCGAGGTCTTGAGCAAGGTGGAGTTCGTGTTTCATGACTCGAAAAGATCGTCGAATGGATGCGTTTTGTCCAGCAAACCCAAACGGCGTTTTGCCTGCATAAGGATGAGCTGTTGATTAACCAGCTTTGATTGTGAGACTTGTAGCGAACAAATCGTGCCGGGATACGAAACGGGCAACGTCAGTTCCGAAGGGTATTCGTGCTGCTGGTAGCAGTTTGATTGGTAAAAACCCGTTTGGCTGATGAGGGTGAAGATGCCATCGGCATCCCGAGCCAGTTCTTTAAGTATGGAAAGCCCGACACCGGCATTAATTCCGCCGCCCACCCACCATCCCGAGCTGACGTTAAGTTTGGAGGAAACCTTT
>JBEKQH010000096.1:0-6621 GCA_049519915.1 Opitutaceae bacterium | reverse complement strand
ATGCGCTTACATGTATTTATACCAGGGATTTTTTGGATCAGATCAAATGGGCGCCGATGCCCATGTAGGCCAATTCGTCGGTGTCGCCGTCCGCGTCGCGCGGCGTGCCCGTCGGCATTCCATAGCCATAACCATAGGCATGGTGGACGCGCGGTTTCACGATCGGTTCGGATGGCTCGAGAAAGATGCCGGCTTCCAGGCCGACGGGCAGGAATTCCGGCGCGCAAAGCTGCACGTTGCGGATGCCCAGCGTCTCCTCCGTGCCGTGAAAAGCGCCCATTTCCGCCCCATCGTCCGCCCCCGTCCAAACGGCCATGGCCACATAGCCGCTGAGCATGGCGTATGACGGCTGGCCATATTGCAGCGTGATGAAACTTGGCCACAGCTCGTGTTCCTGGCTGGGATCGTCGGGCAGGCAGCGGTACCGCTTGGGTGTGATGGAGTCGTTCGGCAAAAAGCAGAACCGCACGCAGCCCACTTGCCGCCGGCTGGACCAGACGGCCGCCTTCCAAGGATCGAAACGCGGGCGGCGAGCCAGGAAAATAGTATTGGAGGCGAGCTGCATCGTCCGGGTCCAGAGTTTCCCGATGACGGTGCAATCCTCGATTCGCAGGTCGGCTCCCTCGGAGGCGAGGTCCGAGCCCGCGTACGCGATATGGCCCGGGCCGCAACTGTCGATGATGCTCGAGCTCAGGCAGGCGCTCCCGCCGGCCGCAAGGCCGATCGGCCCGCTGATGGAGTCCGACAGCGTCAAGGCGACGCCAATGGCGGAAGCCACGAGGCTCGGCTCGCCGGGTTCGACCGGCTTGCCATCGCGGGCCAGCGAGATTCCCGGCACCAGGGTGGAATCCATCAGATTCACGCTGGAAGGATCGCCGGCGATCGTCAGCGAGCCCGAAATCCACAGACCGCTGATGAAGAGCTGCCCCGGAGGGAGCACCGAGCCGCCGGAGCCGAGGATCTGGACTCCGTTGACCTGAATGTTTCCCGTCAACGTGGTGCACGAGCTTTCGAAGCTGGCCGCGCCGTCCGGGTGGATTTCCGCGGCCAGGATCCAAAGCTGGCTGGTGGAAGGAAGCGCGATCGCGGCCGCGCCGGTGAGATCCACGCCCACGGTGTTGAAGCCCGGCAGGTAAATGATGCCGACGGCCCCTGGCGCCAATGCGTTCCAGGCCGCGATGGCCGATTCCAAAGTGGGGAACGGGGCGGTTCCGACGGTCGCGGTAAAGGTCGGATGGGCCGGAGGATTGACGGTCCGGACATAGGCGCCGCCGCCGATGTATCCGCCGGATCCATACGTATAGGAAACCAACAACTGCTTCGGGACGGGAACGTCCGCGGCGAACTGAATCCGGCCGAGCATCGGATCGATGGCGATCTGGCCGGACATCGTGCAGCCCCATTGTCCGCCTGGTCCGTCGGACAGGTCCCGGCAGCAAATTCGCGATGAGTCGATCGCCGCACCGTCGGCGGTGAGCGAAAAACTCGGGCCATAAAAGGCGGCGATATCTTTGTTGAATTCGCGCCGGCGGATCGGCTGGGGCACGTCCAGGCGGGTGGTGAGTCCGCTGAAAGATTCGCGCGGAGGGACCACCGTGAACAACGGCAGGTTCTGGCCCAGGGGGCTGAACATATAGCGTTGCGAGTCGATCACAAAGGCGGGTGAGCCGGTGACGGTCAAATTCTTGGCCCAGCGCCAGAGATAGATCCCGACGTCCGGAATATTATATTTTCCGCCGCCGTGCAGGTCGATCTCCAGCGGAGTGGGATCGGGATCGACCGCCTTGCGCCCGCGCGGCGCGATGCGCCTGACGTCGATGGTGCGGTTGATCGTATCGAAAGCGGAATCAAGCTTGTCGAGCTGGCCGCCGCGGCGCAGGTCGAGGGTGGCGAGATTCTGGGGCCGCAGGTGGCGCATGCTCTGCGTCGTGATCAGCCGCTTGAAAAATTCGACGCCGACCGCCGGCATCCCGGAAACGTCCATCGAAACCTGTTCGAGATCGAGCAGGGTCCCTTTGCGCCGCCGATAGCCGATCGTATTGGCCACCACGGCCCTTTGCCCGGCTCCGCCGGCGATCTCGTAGATCAGGTCGGCGCCGACGAGGTCGCCGATATAGGGCACGGCCCAGCGGGCGCAGGTCTCGATAAATTCATCGGCATAGAGCTGCTGGATATTGTCCTGCAAGACGGCCACCTGGCCGGCGACCACTCCAAGCAGCGCTTTCAACGGCTCGCCGTTTTCCGCGTCGCGTATGCGATAGATGGCGGGAAGCAGCTCGTAGATTTGTTCGGGAGTGAAGCTCATGAGGATTGGACAACCAGGCCCTGGCAGGCCGGGTCGAGCAGAAGCAGTTCGGCGGCTTGCATCGCCCCCTCTTCGCCGCCGGGCATGGGCGAGGCGGCGCGCAAAACCGGAGGCAGCGGCCCGGTGGACGGTCCGGTGTCGGCGCGATAAAAGGCGGTGATTTCGACGGCAATGACCCCTGGCACTTGTTGGATCACGGCCAGAACCTCGCTCTGGGCGACACCCTGCCCAAACTCGCGCTGGTCGAAACTGAAGGCCGCCGTCAGCGAGGTCCAAACCTGCGCGAGCACCAGCTTCGGATCGTAATCGTCCGTATCGATCTGCAGGTTGGCTCCCACGTCGAACCAGGCCGGAACGAAGGTTTGGACAAACACCGGGACATACGGATTGCCGATGTTATGAAGCGCCGAAATCAGGTAACCGGTGGTCGGGCTCTCGATCGCGGCGCCTTCCGGGCCGGCCACCGTCAGAAATACGCCCCGCACGTCGCCCGTCCAGGTCCAGGTTGCCAGCGCCTTGGCGATGCCGCCAAACACGAGGCAATAGTTTTGGTAATCGTCCAGCGAAACGACGCGGTCGAGGGTCAGCACATGCAACGGCGCGTTGACGCGGGCGGTCGCGGCCGTGTCGGGATCGCTGCCGCCGGTGGCGGGCGACGGATTCGTCGTGCTCTGCAAACCTTGCGGGCGGGTCAGCGGCTGGGTCAGTTGGCCGCTTTGAACCATGCCGGCCGAGCCGATTCCCACCCGGTAGACGGCGCGGATATTCATTTGTCCCGTGGGCGTGCGCGCGCCGTGGGTGCCATCGCCGAATTGAACGGTCACCGTTCCGTCCTGATTCATGACCGTGACAAAGACCCGGTCGCTCGGTCCGGAATCGAGGAAGTTGCCGACTTCGTGCCACTGAAGATTGTTGACCCAGACCTGCAGGGTCGAGACGACGCCCAAACCAACCGGGGAACTGAGATAGGTAAGGGGCGTTTGTTTGAGGGTGAACTCCAGGGCGGAATTCGTCGCGTCGCCGTTGCCCAGGATTTCATTCACCGTCTGGCCGTCGGTCGCCAGGGCGACATTGGCGTTAACGGTGACGGTGCTGCGGTCGTAGAGACCCGCCAGCGCCGGTGAAAACGTGAGGGTGGTCACCGGCCCGTTGGGGCTGGCGGCCGTCAGGACGGCGGCCTCGCTGACGGTCGGATCCTTGCTGTCGGCCGGCAGCAAAAGGAAGCCGCCGGTGTTTTGCAGGGTGCCGGTGATCCCACTGGTCGTGATTACCTGCCATTCCTTCGCGGTCGGAGGAAACTGGGCCACGATGAAGACCTGTCCTAGCGTAACCGGCTGCCCGGCCGAGGCTCCCTCGGGGACGAATCCGGTCGGATTGGCCGTGAGCGCCTGCAGGCGAAGCCGCTTTCCGAAGATCCCGACCGCCTGGCCGACATTGAGCTCCTGGACATCGTCGATGGTCAAAGAGGTGCCTTCGACCGGCACCAGCAGCCCCACCTGCCGAGTGTAGGTGGAATCCAAGGCCCACGATTCCACATAAGGCGGATCGGCCGGAGTCAGTTCGGCGCTCTGGACGTACACCGCCTCGCTGCGGGTGTGACCGACGATATCTTCCAGTAATTCGGTCGGCGCCGCGCTGACGGCCCGCGGCGAAACATAAAGGGGCTGTTCGTTCTCCAGGGTCACCCGGGTCGTCTTGGCCGTCACGGTGAAGTGCATCGGCGCGAATTCGTCGGCCGTCGAAATCTGATAAAGCACCGGCTCGTTCTTATAGAGGAATACGAGCCACTGCGGATCGCCGCTCGCGTCTGGCGCCAGGCCCGCGTAGGTGGCGTCCAGGCAGATCTGGTTGCCGGTCGTTCCAAAGTTTCCCAAGGCAAAATTCCAATCCGCCCCGTTGGTGGTGAAGTCAACCTGCGCCGAGATGATGGGAATGTTGGAGGCCAGCGTCCGCGGGTCGGGCGATTGCGCGCCGTAAATGAGGGCCTTCTTCCGAAACGCATACACCGCGACGTTGGTTCCATTGATCGCGCTGGAGAGCCCCTGGTCCCAGGCGACCGAGGTGTTACCCGAGGTCGAATCGACGCTGACCGCGGTGATAAAATGGAAATCGGCGAATTGCTGGGTGGGGTCGGCGGCGGTGGTGACAAAAAGAATGGCGTCGCCCACCTGCAGATTGTTGCTGGTGCCGGCGAGCCACATCGAGGTATCGCCCGGAGCCAGGTTCCAGGGAATGGTCGTCTGGGCCGGGATCGCGTTGAATTCGATGTAGGCCTGCAGATCGGCGGACGTCTCGAAGACTTGCGGTTTCTGGCCCGGCCCGGGCACGCTTTGCACCTGGCTGCCCGCGGCAATGAGCACATTTTCGGGCGAGCCCGGCGCGTTGTTGAGCGTGAAGGCGATGTAGGCCGAAGCCGAAGCGCCGGGCGCCGGTTTGTAGCCCACCAAAGCCGCGAGTTCGAACACCGACCGCTGGTCCACCGCTGTCCGCAGATAGAGTTCGTTGGCGATTCGCTCCTGATAAAAACTGAGGATGTCGGAGACCGTCGCCCACGCGTCCAGCAGCGCGATCGAGAAGTCGGTGTCCAATCTCGTGCGCAGCCCGGAGAGGGCCAGCCATTGCGGATCGGACAGCTCCCCCAGCATGCTCGCCTTGAACTCGGGCTGCAGCCCGACCCGGTAGGCGACCGCGGGGAGCCGGGGCCGGTTCGTGATCGGCTGCGGCGTCTCGGCGGTGATGCCCTCGCAGCACCCGCACAGCTTGTCTTGGTCTTGGCAGTTTCCGTTCATTTTCCTCCGTCCATGTGCAATTTTAGAAGCCCGTGATCGATCCGGTTGGGATCGTTGTCGCAGCGCGCGATTTCCAGCCGGCCCATTGTGAGCCAACCCTGCGCCGCGCCGTCGATGGACGGGTCGTCCATCCGCTGAAACACGGTCAAGGTGACGGAAGAAACGCCTTCCACACCCTGCACGGCGGCCACGATCGGGCTCGCATAAATCGTCTGGCCAAAAGTGAAGTTGTCGGCGTTGAGAATTCCGGGCTGCCCGCCGCATTGGTTGCCCGTGATCAGCAGCTTTTCGATGGCGGCTTCGACGTCGCCCTGGAAGTGGTCGAGGTCCACGCAGACTTCCATCTCGATGCGCAGCCCGACGATCCAGGCCGCCTCCGCGTCCAGATCCGTCCCCATCATCCGCAGCAGATTGAGGCGTTTTTCCGTGGATTTGACCAGGGACGCCGGCAGGTTCTCGGCCACGGATTCGATCGAAACGAAGGCGGTGTACCAGCTTCCCGTCCACCGCAGCGTCCCGCGGGCCGCCCGAATGGCCGGGTCCTGCGCGGCCATCGTGCCGTAATCGTCCTCGGTCACGGCCCGCAACTGGGTGAGAAAAGCGAAAGGGGCGGTCTGCTGGATGTGTTGCATGGTTTCCGGGTCCACGCCGCCGGCGGCCGCGAGCGGATTGCGGATCAAGGCGATGCCCGGCACGGAGGTATAGGCGTGAGCCAAGGTATCGTGCCCCACGTTGCCGACCGCGCCATTGCCGACCCGGTAATAGGCTTGGAAATTGGCGCCGGGCGGGGGGGCGCTGCCGTATTGTCCGTCGCCGAAGCGCACGAAAACCGATCCGTTGAACTCGATCTCCACCACGCACCCTTTTTGGTTTCCGTCGAGCGACAGCAGGTCGTCCAGCACCGGCCAATTGTTACTCAGGTCGTCCGTGACGGTGATTTGAGGGGCGGGGGTGGCCGACCCAAAACTGGGCGGATTCAGAAAGACCGAAGCCGCGGAATTATCGAAGGGCAGGGCAAACGTCAGCGGCGAATTGGCCAACTGGGGATAATAGAAGGGCCGGGGCGCGTCGACCGGGCTGGTGCTGCCGCACGCGCAGGTGTCCTCCACGGCCAGCGGGATTACGGCAGTCGGCACCTCGCCGAGGTTTTCCGGGGCCGGAATCCACAGGCCTTGGTCGGCCGGCACGATATTGCCGCGGGCCACGCTGACATTGAAGACCGCCTTCTGTCCATGTTCGACATCGGTCGTCGAGGAAAGGCACAGCGGAAACGGAAGCGCATCGGCCGTGGCCCAGCGGATTTGGGTGATGAAGGTTCCATTGAGCGGATCCTTCAGCTTCTGGCCTTTATAGTCGTGGGTCTTGACGTGCGTCAGCATGACGGCCCAGCGGTTGGCCGGATTGGCATCGTCCGGATCGCCGGTTTCCGGGCCGATGACTTCTTCGAAAATAAGGACCGCGCCCGGCTTCAAGGTATGGAGCGTCCCGACCATCGTCGCCTCGGTGCTGCCCGCGGCCAGACAGCAA
>JBEKQH010000095.1:0-6634 GCA_049519915.1 Opitutaceae bacterium | reverse complement strand
CGACGACCACCCGCTGGTCCGCGAATGGCTGGCCAACCTTTTGCGCCAGCAGCCCGACTTCGAAGTAAGCGGGCAGGCCGAGGACGCCTCCAGCGGACTCGCGGCGATGATCGCCCATCCACCCGATGTGGCCATTGTCGATCTCTCGCTCAAGACGTCCTCGGGGCTCGATTTGATCAAGGATCTGACCGAGCACCTCCCCGGCCTCCAAATCATCGTGCTCTCCATGCACGAGGAGGTCTTTTACGCCGAACGGGCGCTGCGCGCCGGTGCGCGCGGCTACGTGACAAAACGGGAATCCACGGACCGCATGGTCGAGGCCATTCGCACCGTGCAGGCCGGCCGCATCTACGCCGACGTTCACCTCCTGGCCCGCCTGGCTGAACGCATGGTCGGACATGCGGCCTCGACCCACCCGGGCGAGGTCGAAACTTTGAGCGATCGCGAGTTCGACGTCTTTCGCCGGTTAGGCGAAGGACAGGCGACCCGGCGCATTGCCGACGAATTGCGGCTCAGCATCAAGACCGTCCAGGCGTATTGCGCCCGCATCAAGGAAAAGCTCCGGCTCGCCAACAGTGCCGAGCTCGTTCGCGAAGCCGTGCGTTGGACCGAACAAAAAAAAATGCCCGATCAATAAAAATTACTTGCGTGTAGGACACCGCCTGACACGCGATGCCGTCCTCAGCCGACAGACACGCGCGCTTTGAACATGTAGGTTAGGATGTGGTCCCGTCTACCCCTTACCCCGATACGGACCCGGACTTGACGGAAACACTTAGTTTTCCTTCCAGTCAGGCCCGCCTAACACCTCCTTCATTTTGGTCGGCCGCGACGCGGGTCCAAAACGTTGGCACGACCAAGCCACTTCGCAAACGCGCCAAGTTTTTCCTGCGTGCCTTGGGCCAGCCACAGCTTACCCGAGCGTGGCTCGCCCGTCTGGTCCAACCCGATCTCGCCCCGCTTTGGGCCCTCCGTCCACGTCTCGCGCTTAAACTCCAGCGCCCCTATCTTTGCTGCGCCTGGAGCGGCCTTGAGCGTCTCGCCGCATTGCTCGGCCATTACGATACCCTACCCCGAATATTATCGGCCGAGGCGCGAGCCGCGATCTTTCGCGACGGCCTCAGTATCGTCCGTCTCATCAATCACGTTTCCGGCCAGCGGCTGAATGTGCGCCTGTTTTATCACGACAAATTCGAAAAAGAGGGCGAGCTCACGCTCGCTATCCAACACGTGGAGACCGGCCTTACCCTCGCGGGGATCACGTGCTCCCTGGTCCGCAACGCGGCCCTGCGCATGATTATCATCGGCGGGCTGCAGGCGAGCAACGATCCTCGCATGCGCGACCTCATCCACGATGCGGCCCGTGATCTCCACGGCCTGCGCCCCAAGGCGCTCGCCTTGTGGTGCCTGCAACAACTGGCCGCTTGCTGGCAAATCGGGCGCATCGAAGCCGTCGACGATGCCCATCACGTCTGGCGGCATTGGCGCAAACGCATCGACATTGCCACGTGTTACGACGAATTCTGGAGCGAAAGCGACGGTCGGATGCTGCCTGGCGGCGGATGGGAACTTCCGTTGCAATTAAAACAGCACTCCCGGGCCGAACTGAAACCGAGCCGGCGGAAAACTCATGAGCGCCGTTACGCTCTGCTCGACGCTTTGCAGCCCAGGTTGATCGAAGCCGCGGCCGCCCTCGCACCCGGCGCCGCATGGTCCGGGGCGCCGGTGGAATTTGTTTACTCAAGCCGGGAGCCGGCTTCCGCCGCAATATCCCGCCCGTTCCCTCCCGCGGACAAGCCAGTGTGTTGTCTCGGCACCACCAACCATTCGTTTTGATCGCGGAGCGCATTGTCCCAACGCGCTGAAATCATACTCGGATTTTTAACCGCAGATGGACGCAGATTCACGCGAATCGCATACTGGGGCCTGAAGGCCAACACTGAACGCCGAACTTTGAACGTCGAACGCCGAAGTATGATCGCTTGCTGGTTATGAAATCTGGTGGTCGGTGAGTTGGCATTTGCGGTTCAAAGTTCGGCGTTCAGCATTCGATATTGGAATCTGCTTTTGATACTTGCCCCCTTGTGACCTTAGACTTGGGCGTTGGACGTTCGATGTTGGATATTCAAGGGGGCGTCTGTGATTTGCGCATTTCCACGCGCCCCACCCCGTCAGCGGCTGAAGAAACGGCCGAGCAAAGCGACATCGGACCCGTCGACACCTTCTGCCGCTGACAGCCAAAGTTAGGCAAATGACCAACGACCCATTACAAATTACCAACTACCTCATCTCGCTACTCCCAATAGACCATGCGCCGGCAGGTTTCGCAGTGGGTGATCTCTTCCCCTTTGCGCGCAGCCGACTCCACTTCGCCGGAAACTTTCATGTGGCAACCACTGCACTTGCCCTCCCGAATGGGGACGCAGACCGGACGCGCCAAGCCCTCGCGTACCAGGCGGTCGTAGAGGCGCGCCAGCGGCGCCTCCACCGGCGCGCGCGCGGCAGCGACCTCGGCCTGCGCGGCCAGCAGCTCCGTCCGCAGGGCGCCCTCGCGCTCGCGCAAGAGGCGGATATGCGCCTCGTGCTCGGCGATGGCCCGTTTCCGTTCCGCCTCGTCGGTGGCAAATTTTTTCTTCGCTTCGTCGATGGCAAACATGACTTTGAGCTCGTCCTCCTCCAGCACGCCAATCGCGCTCTGGGTGGTGTCGATCTCGGCGCCGAGCGCGCGATATTCTTCGTTCTTTCTCACCTCAAGCTGCTGACCGCGATATTTGGCGATCTTCTGCTCAGCGGAGGCGATTTCGGTTTCAAGCATTTTCTTTTTCGACTCAAACTCCTTCATCTCATTGCGGGCGGCCTCGATGGCGGCTTTTTCCGCGGCGATTTTTTGCTCCGCGAGCGCGACGTCGCGCGGCACGGCGGCCAGGTGCGCTTCCAGGCCGGCGCACCTGGTATCGCGATCCTGCAAGACAAGGAGTTTTTCGAGACGGGGAGAAAGCATGGTGGTCGAAGACAAGTATCAAGTATCAAGTATCAAGTAACTCAAGTAACAAGATCCTCCTGGTAGCGACGGACGCACGGGGGTTTCTTGTTACCTGAAACTTGTCACTTGATACTCTACGCCCACGGCTCGCCACCCGCCCCTCGATTCTAGGTTCTGGACGCTGGCTTCTGGATTATCGCTACTTAAATGTAATACATCCCCTCGTCGTTCTTGGCGACAAACTTGTCGAGGGTGTAGCCTTTGCACTTGGCTTCGAAGGCGGCGCGCAGGTCGCGCCAAATTTGCTGCACGCGGCGGCCGGACTGGCCGCGGGTGTCGCCACTAAGCTCGATGAGGTCGCCTTCGATAAGCTTCACGATGTCGTAAAGCGTGATCTCTTCGGGTGGCCGGGCGAGGATGTAGCCGCCCTGTTTGCCGCGACGGCTGGCAATGAGGCCGCCGTTGCGCAGCTCGCTCAGAATTTGAACGAGGTAGTTGGCGGGGACCGACTCGACCTTGGCCAGCTCGTCGATATGGGCGAGTTCGCCCCGCGCATGGCTGCGGGCCATTTGCGCCAGAACACGGCAGGCATAGTCCACTTTTACGGAAAGCTTCACAGACGGGCCAAGCTAGGGGACCGCCCGTGGGACCGGCAAACCAAAACGCCGTCTGCGAACGGGTTATCGCAGGTATTTTTTGCCAATATTTCTGTTGTCCGCGCGCACGTTTTGCGAAAGATTCTCCCTTTCATCCCACTCTGTTCCTTTCCTACATGCCCGACCAAGACGACGCGAAGAAATCTGCCAAAACCCAAGCGGGTGCCGAGGCCTACGACGCCTCCAAGATCCAGAAACTCGAAGGCCTCGAAGGCGTCCGCAAGCGGCCCGACATGTATATCGGCGACACCGGCGAACGCGGTTTGCATCACTGCGTATTCGAAGTCGTGGACAACTCGATTGACGAAGCGCTCGCGGGCTTTGCCAGCGAGGTCAAGGTCAGCGTCCATCTCGACGGCTCGTGCTCGATCGAGGACAACGGCCGCGGCATCCCGGTGGATATGCATCCGGTTTACAAGATGCCCGCGCTCGAGCTCGTGCTCACGAACCTCCACGCCGGCGGCAAGTTCGGCAAGGGCGCCTACCAGGTCTCCGGCGGATTGCATGGCGTCGGCGCGAAATGCGTGAACGCGCTCTCCGAATGGTTCGAGGCCGAAGTGCGGCGCGGCGGCAAGGTCTACCAGATGCGTTTCGAGCAGGGCAAAACGACCAAAAAGCTCAGTGTCATCGGCGACACGAAAAAGAACGGCACGAAGATCACCTTCAAGCCCGACGCGGCCATTTTTGTGAACACGCGGGAATTCCAATACGAGATTCTCGCCCGGCGCCTGCGCGAACTCGCCTTCCTGAATCCCGGGATCGAAATCGTCCTTTCCGACGAACGTTCGCAGAAATCGGACAAGTTTTACTTCAAGGACGGCATCACGGAGTTCGTAAAATTCCTCAACAAGAACAAGGCCGTCCTCCACGACAAGCCCATCACGTTCAGCGACGAGGTGCCCAACGAGGACCCGACGAAGGCCGCCACCGTCGTGGACGTGTCGCTCCAGTACAACGACTCCTACAACGATCAGGTCTTCGCTTACGCCAATTCCATTTACAATCTCGAGGGCGGCACGCACCTCAGCGGCTTCCGCACCGCCTTGACCCGCGTGATCAACAATTTCGCCAAGTCCAACAATCTCATCAAGGAGAAGGACCCGTCGATCACCGGCGACGACGTGCGCGAAGGCCTCACCGCCGTCGTCAGCGTCAAGGTCTCGGAGCCGCGCTTCGAGGGCCAGACCAAGACCAAGCTTTCCAACTCCGAGGTGGACGGCATCGTCCAGAAAGTCGTCGGCGAGAAGCTGAAATATTATCTCGAAAAAGAGACCGCCATCGCCAAGCGCATCATCGAAAAAACCCTGCTCTCCGCCCGCGCCCGCGAGGCGGCCCGCAAGGCCCGCGAGACCATCCGCAAAGGCGCGCTTTCCGGCGGCGGGCTTCCCGGCAAACTGGCCGACTGCTCCGAACGCGATCCCGCGCTGACCGAACTTTACATCGTCGAGGGCGACTCGGCCGGCGGTTCCGCCAAGCAGGGTCGCGACCGGCGCTACCAGGCCATCCTCCCGCTGCGCGGCAAGCTGATCAACAGCGAGAAGGCCCAGATCGACAAGGTCCTCAACAACGAGGAAATCCGCACGCTCATCACGGCCATTGGCACCGGCATCGGCGACGGCGACGAAGACTCGGCTTTCAACGTCGAACGCGCCCGCTATCACAAGGTCATCATCATGACCGACGCCGACGTGGACGGCTCCCATATCCGCACGCTCCTCCTCACGTTTCTCTACCGCAAGATGCGCGGCCTGTTCGACCGGGGTTTCGTCCACATCGCCCAACCGCCGCTCTACAAGATCAAGCGCAAGAAGCGCGAACAGTACATCGACAACGACGAGCAGCTCAACCGTATCCTGCTCGAACTCGGCAGCGAGGACGTCGTCCTCGAACGCGTGAGGGACCAGCACGTTTTCGCCCCGGCCCAGATCGACAAGATCGTCGAGACCCTCGCCGCGCTCGAAAAGCTCGGCGCCGGCGTCACCCGCTACGGCGCCGCGCTGCCCGAATATCTCGACCGGCACGACAAGGAAACGCACGAGCTCCCGCGTTACGTGGCGCGGATCCGCGAAGGCAACAAGGAGTCGCACGAGTTCCTCGCCAACGAGGCCGCCCGGGCCAAGTTCGTCCAGTCGCACGGCCTCGACGCCGACCTTTTCGAGCAGCCCGACAACACGAAAACCGAAGCCAAGACCGATGCGCCCGCCACCCGCATCACCATCCACGAGATTTTCGAAGCCACCGAGATGATGAAGCTGCTCAAGATCCTGGCCAAGATCGGCCTCGACGTCGCCCAGTATTCGGCCACCGAAAAGTCGCGCTATATCGTCACCGAGAACCTCGGACAAAAGAACGAGACCAAGACCGAGCTCTTTGCCCCGCTCGACATCGTGGCGCACATCCGGGCCAACGGCCGCAAGGGCCTCAGCATCCAGCGTTACAAAGGCCTCGGCGAAATGAATCCCAAGCAACTGTTCGAGACCACGATGGACCCGGAGAAACGCCGCCTCCTCAAGGTCTCGATCAACGACGCGGCCAAGGCCGATTCGCTTTTCACGCTCCTCATGGGCGACGAAGTGCCGCCCCGCCGCCAGTTCATCGAAGACAATGCGCTCAATGTGCAGTTCCTCGACGTGTAACCCCCCTTGCCCTTGTCCTCGTAACTCATTATCTTACTGCCATGAAAACCTCCACCAAAACCAAACCCGCGCATCGTGGTGTGCGCGCCCGGAGGCCAGTTTCCTCGGTCAAAGGAGATATCGCCCGATCCATGTTTGCACGCTGGGCAAAAGACCACACCGATCCGCATCCTATGAGCTGGGATAAATTCCGATCCAAACTCGAAGAGAACCGCCTCCGCGAAGCGCCGCTGTTTGCCAAATGACCAAGGCCATTGTTCTCGATTCAGGCCCGCTTGGTCGACTGACCCATGCCGATTACTCGCGCAACCAGGACATTCGCACGTGGTTGTCCTTGTTGCTTGACCGGGAGATTGTTG
>JBEKQH010000094.1:0-6635 GCA_049519915.1 Opitutaceae bacterium | reverse complement strand
GAAAAATCTTTTCCGTTGAAGAGCGGCCGCCAATCGTTGCCCGCCGCCAAGAGCGCGGGTCCGGCCAATATCAAGAGGGCAAACCAAATAGCGGCGGCCAATTTCATAACTCGAAGCAGGCGTCGGTCAGGTCATTCGGCAATTCATTTCCTCCGGTTCCTGCGAGGGGAACCTGTTTCTCTTCCATGGCTCAATGATTTGGATCAACCGGCTTGGGTTTCGGCCGGGGTGCCACCCAGAGACGCAGCCAGTATTCGACCAAATTGCGCAAGCTAACTCGCTGCAATCCATTGACTTCTTTGAAACGAGGCACGACTTGGCTGCGCTCGTCAAAATAGGCCCGCAACTCGCGCTCCAACGCAGCCACCACCGAGGGCCCATCGGTCCCAAGCGCGGCCACCTTCCGCACCTTATCCTCCCAAAAATGTTTTTCCTCCGGGTGCCCCTGGACGTAGTCGGAGACCATCTGCTCGATGCGGTTAAGGCTCATGCGAAGAAGCTATAGTAAATTGGATAGGGGCAGACGCGGCCCGCGATTTTTATGTACGTTGCCGGGGGCTTACCATGAAAACAAACCCAAACACGAAACATTTGCATTTCCCGGCGCATCCGCTAGGGTCCGCCGCACTTAACCCAATAATAATACATGTGGCCTAAACTTAAGGAACAGCTACCCGCAATCTTCGTCACCGCGCTTCTCGTGATCGTGGCTGCGTATCTTATACACCAGAAAACCGTCGCTGAAATGGCCAAGAGCCAGCAGGACGAACTGACGACGCTCAGGGACGAGATGAAGACCGCCTCCGATGAAAACAGCCAGCGCATCGAGGCCATCAACAGCCTGCTCAAGGACGCCATTGCCCGGCGCCAAGCCGACGCGCTGATGACCGATGACGAATACGCCAAGGCCAACGCGCAAAAGATCAACCAGCTCGCCACCGCCATCGCGCAAAAGATCCAGCCCTACAACCCCTTGCCCAAGACGCCCGAGGAAGCCGAGAGACAGCAAAACGATCAAATCGACAAGGTCTCCACCCGCCTGTCCGAAAAAATTCATCCCATCCTGGCCGAAATGGCCGCCGACCAGCACCTCACCCGCGACTCGATCAATTCCTACAGCCAGAAAATTTCCGACCAGATCGGCATCGTGCTGACTGAAGAGATGGCGAAAAACCAACAGCTAAACAATAACGTCATCGCCACCCAGGACATCGCCCGAGATTCGCTCGGCCTTTCGCGTGAAGTCACCGCGCTTTATCTTAGTTCATTCAAGGATCAGGGCGTCTTGTCGCGCCTGCTGATGCTGCCCGCCGACGTCGTACGGGACACCGCCCACTTCAGCATCGTCAACAGCAATGAACGCCAGCAAATCGAGCAGCAACTCGTCACCCGCATGAACGAGCTCCAAAAACGGCTCGATGCCATGCAAGCGCAACAGCCGAAGAAATAAAGCCAACGGCCTCTTTTTTACTGGCCAGCCACGCGCCTTCCGCGCGTGGCTTTTTCTTGCCCCTAGCAGCATTGTGCTTCGCCTCCACGCTGCTTAAACCAAAAGGGCCCTGCCATTTTGGAACTGATTGGCCGTTGCGGAGGTTTTTTCGGGTTTTCGCCGGGGCGCTGATCAAAGGAGCCCGTGGGCGAAGCCCGACGGGCTCCTGCCAGAAGCGAACATGCAAATCGCATGCTTTTTACCGGCGGCCTCGGTCAACCTGCACGTTGGCCAGGCCTAACGTTTACCGACAATATTTTTTAAGACATTAATAATCAATATATAACACTCGTATTGTCCGGGTTGGCATGATCTGAGGTGAGAGTTG
The DNA here is from genome assembly GCA_049519915.1 of Opitutaceae bacterium. Lineage (GTDB taxonomy): Bacteria > Verrucomicrobiota > Verrucomicrobiia > Opitutales > Opitutaceae > DASRHD01. The sequence goes on along the minus strand of JBEKQH010000094.1, from coordinate 4,818 downwards.
GCGTTCCGATCGACCAACAAAATTTAACCGTCACACCTATGCTAAACGGACTCCCAGTTCAGAAGAAAAACACACCGGAAGCCGTCGCCGTTCCCTCCCTCTCAAAACAGGAGGCCGCTTACGATGCCGAACTCGCCCGGCGCTTTAACGACGGCGATGACGCCGCCTTTGTCGAAATCATGCAACGCTATCGCGGCAAGATCTATGGTCTCACCCTCAGCATGCTCCGCAACGCCTCCGATGCCGAGGAAATCACCCAGGACACGTTTATCCGCGCCCACCGCGGGCTCGCCCGCTTCCGCGGCGATTCTTCGCTCTCAACCTGGCTCTACCGCATCGCGCTCAATCTGGCGCGCAATCGCTATTGGTACTTTTTCCGCCGGCGCCGCCATGACTCGGTCTCCCTCGAGCGCAAGCTAGGGGACGATTCCGACTCCACCTTCGGCGATCTGATCGCCGCCGATGCGCACGACCCGCTTCAGGAAACCGCCACGACCGAATTCAGCGACCTGATCGCCGGCTGCATGGAGCAGCTCGACGCCAAGCACCGCGAAATCCTCAACATGCGAAACATGCTCAATCTTTCCTATGAGGAGATTGCCCACACGCTGAGCATTAATGTCGGCACCGTCAAAAGCCGCATTGCCCGCGCCCGCGAAAATCTCCGCGGACTCTTGAGCAAGACCTGCCCCGAGTTCGCTCCCGACGCCTCGCCCGCGGATTATTTTATCCCCGCCCGCGCCGCCTACGGCCGGCCAACCATCGCCTACGCATGACCCTTGCAGCCAGCACCGACAAAGGGTGACCGCCCGTTTCGAATAACGCGGCTCGGCCACCGATGAACGGAGGGCATGTTCTGACCAATTTAATTTTTCCGGCCTGATCACGCCCCTGCGCCCGATCTTTGCATCAAGTGGTTATTGATAACGCCTCGTGCGTGCACGGTGTAGCCATCATTCACGCATGAGGCTGCAAGGAACCCCCGAGCATAGGATGTTTCAGGCCGGATTCAATTTAGTCGTTGAGCAACCGCGAATAGGCGCGAATGAACGCTCATAGAAAAGGCGGAGGCCGGCCGTGAATAAGCTAGTGGCTATTCGCAGCCCGAGGGTTCAGAATTTTAATTCCGCCCCGGCAAACGCCCCGAAACCGAGCGACGGATAGCCGTTTACCTCCTCGTACTGTTTATCGAGCGCGTTTTCGACCCGCACCTTCAGGGCGAGCGATCTCGTCACCTGCCACGCGGCATACGCTCGCACGACGGCATAGCCCGGGTCTTCGGTTTGGGCAAAGGTCTGCGCATCGAAATCCTGGCGATCGCCCTCGACCGTCAGGCCGAGGCCGGCCGTGACACCGTGGCTGAAGTTGCGCCAAACATCCGCGCTCGCTGAATTCCGCGGACGGCGCAACAACTGCGTGTGGGTCAATAGATCGAAGGCTTCCAGGTACGTATAGGCAAACCGCGCCTCAAACGCGCCGGGCAGCGCCACCTTGGCCGAAAACTCGCCGCCGCGCGTCCGCGCGCGGTCGATGTTTTCCTCGCTGCTGAAATCAGGCGTGTTGGTGATAAGCTGAGTAAACTCCGTCTCGAAAAATGTCGCGCTGAGCGTGCCCCGGTTTTTCGGCAGATAATAATCCATTCCCATATCCCAACCCTGCGCCCGCTCCGGCTGGAGCTTGGGATTGCCATGAAAACCGCTGGCGGCATCCACGCCGTAAAGCTCGAGGAAACTTGGCGAGCGAAAACCCGTGCCGTAGCTCGCGCGCAGCTTGACGGTCTTCGGCACGATCAGCCAGGCCACGGTGGCCCGGCCGGTCGTCGCGCCGCCGAACGTGTCGAAGTTGTCGTGCCGCAGTCCGCCCGTCAGATAGACATTTTCCGCCGGCGACCATTCGTCCTCGGCAAAGACGGCGAAAAGTTCTTGGCGTTGGTCAATCGCGCCGTACCCCGTGTCGCGCGTGGTGTTTTTCTCCGTCGTCAGGCCCGCGGTCAGGCGGTTCGCCGCCGGCAGCGCCACCGTGTTCTGCCAGTCAAGAACGGCCCGGCGGTTGGTCACGACATCGACCACCGGCGGTGCGCCGGGCGTGGAGGTCACCGCGACAAAACGCCGGTCCTGTCCGCCGATCGTGACGCGGCTGGAAAAATTGTCGCACGGTTTTATCGCGGCAAAAAACGTGCCCAGCCAGTTGTTCTCGCGTTCGAAATCGCCCACGGCATTGGTGAATTCGTCACCCGGATCGCCATAAACGCTGTTGAAGCCGCGCAGCGTTCCGCCCACCGACACAACGTTCGTCAGCGTCCGGTCGAGACGCAGCACGCAATTGCCGCTGTTGAACGAATTATTAGCGCGGGCATTGTCGGTATGTTCGCCGGAAGCCGAAACGTTGTAGGCCCACGGGCCCCGCGTGCCCTGGGCGGCCGCCGAGCCTGCCACCGTGCCGAACGATCCGGCTTCGGCCGCCACCTGTTCGGTCGGCGCACCCGAGCCTTTTTGCGCGCGCAGCGAAACGACACCTCCGATCGCCTCGCCGCCGTAGAGCGTGCTCTGCGGGCCTTGCGCAATTTCGACGGTATCGCCCGCTCCCACCGTCGCCCCGCCGAGGAACACGTTGTAATCGGTGTTCGGGTCGCTGAAGCGAATGCCATCGACCAAAAACAGGGTCTGGTCCGAATTCGCTCCCCGCAGGAACAATGAGGTGTTTGCGCCGGCCTGGCCGGTCGCAAACGCCGGCGCGCCCGGCACGCCCCCCAGCGCGTCCTTGACCGAGCTCATTTGCTGGCGCGCGAGGTCGCCGGCCGAGATCACGTCAACCACTGTGCCAAGGGTCTGCGGCGCGGCCGGCGTGCGCGTCGCCGTGACGACATACGGCGGCAGCGGCTGGGGCGGCGTATCCGCCGAATCGTCGGCGCGAGCCGGCCCGAGGGCCAGCCCGGCGAACGCGCCGGCCAGAAAGGCGGAGCGCGTGATGTATTGTTTTGAACATCCCCCTGCGCCAAGGCTTCGAAGGACAGGAAAGAGCGCGAAGCGCCGTTGGAATTTCTCGATCAAGGGCAAAAGCAGAGCCCGCTTGGAAGATTGATGCGAACTGACAGTAGTCGCTTCGTTTCCTTTGCGACCTTCTGTAAGAACGGCTTGGGAGGAACCGCGGCGTTTAAGAGCCGGAGTCCGATTTGTAACGGGTGTCGATTTCATGAGTGTCTGCGAGGATTGCGGCAAGAGCAGACACCCCGCCTGACGCAGAGGAAGTACCAAGTAACGAGTATCAAGTGCCAAGAAAAGTGCGGCCAAGCCGCGGACTCGCTCTTGGTAATTGTTACTTGCTCCTTGTCACTTCGCCCGGCAGGGCGAGACACCACCCTCACGCTTCATTTTGCGATGAAGTTTTCGCGGACGCCGCGCGCAAAAATTCCGCGGCGGAACGCGTGAGCCTTCGGGACCAGATATTCGGACTCCGCATTTATTGGCGCGAGGCGCCCGGTGCCAAGTTTCAGGCATCAAGTAACAAGAACAGGTCAGTGGCTCGCGCCGCTCCCTTCTTGCTACTTGCTCACCTGTCACCTGTCACTTGGGCGCACCGCGCGCACCTCGCTCCTCGCCTTCACCGGCGCCGGGGAGGGTTGGCCCATTGGCACGGCCGAGCCATGCGAATTTGGAAACACTCCTGCGGACCCCGATTGGCTTTGCCCGCGCGGCCGATCCGCGCGGTGGGAGTTTGTGATGCGTTACCGCAGCGCAACTGTGGCCGGTTTTCACGGCCTTCCCTGGTGTCCCAAAGTTTCAAAAGAACCTTTGCCCCATGGCAAAACCGGTGCTGACAGGCCTGGCGGCCAAATTCAAGAAAATTCATATCAACACATCGAGATATGTCGATATGTAGCTTGCCAATCGTGGTCTTCACCGGCATAGTTGTCCTTCTTCGCGGCGCTGCCGATAAATCGATGCCATTTTCAATTCGAAGTCAGGATTTCGAGGTAGGGTGGATTATCCTAGGGCGTGTTAAGGATAACGCGCCCTACCGGCCATTCACAAGACGCCGCCGTGTTCATCGGCTTGTTCCCGGCAACTCCGACAAGTCTGGGTTGCTAACGGACGCAGAATGACAAAGACAATTAAGTCGTCACCTATGGTTCGAGCCTCCGACTCCTTCTCCGCATTGCGCGCGCTCTTCGGGCAGCGCATTGCCGTTCTCGACGGCGCCATGGGCACGATGATCCAGCGGCATACGCTGAGCGAGGCCGATTTCCGCGGCGAACGTTTCAAGGCCCACCCCCACGACCTCAAGGGCAACAACGACCTACTGTCCCTCACCCGTCCCGACATCATCGAAGGCATCCACAGCCAATATTTCGCCGCGGGCGCCGACTTGGTCGAAACCAACACCTTCAATTCCACCTCGATCTCGCAGTCCGACTACAAGACCGAGTTCCTCGTCCCCGAGCTCAACGCCGCGGCGGTGGCGGCCGCGCGCCGCGCCGCCCAGAAGGCCGAAGCCGCCACCCCTGGCCGCCGTTGCTTTGTGGCCGGCGCCATCGGCCCGCTCAATCGCACGCTTTCGATGTCGCCCGACGTAAACCGGCCCGATTATCGCGCGGTCACCTGGGACCAGGTCGTCGCCGCCTACACCGAGCAGGGCCGCGCGCTCATCCACGGCGGGGTGGACGCGTTGCTGGTCGAAACGATCTTCGACACGCTCAATTCCAAAGCCGCCTTTTTCGCTATTGAGACGTTGTTCGAGGAATTTGGCTTCCGCGTGCCGTTGATGATCAGCGTCACCATCACTGACGCTTCGGGCCGCACGCTCTCGGGTCAGACCATC